>CAYTFT010000144.1:0-6807 GCA_964437155.1 uncultured Chitinophagales bacterium
TCTGCCACGTTCGTCAATATTATACATTTACTCGGATGCAATATTCTGTTGCCTAAAGAACAAAGTCCCAATCCATACATGCATAAATGGGTAACGCTCAAATATTTTTTCGTCCGGAAGGTTTTGCTTGTCAAATATTCATACGGGTTTGTTGTTATGCCGGGTGGTGTTGGCACCATGGACGAATTTTTCGAAACACTTACATTAATTCAGACAGCTACCATACACAATTTCCCGGTAGTGATGATCGGAAAGGATTATTATAAAGATATCTGGGAAATGCTGCAAAAGATGCTCGCTGCAAAAACTGTATCCCCGGAAGACATGGAACTGGTATTATTTACAGATGATGTGGATGAAGCTGTAGCGCATATCAGGCACTATATCCGGGAAAACTATCAGTTTATGAAAAGAAAACCGATCAGGCTTTTGCGGGAAGGCATCAGTAATAATTTACGGTGATCAGTGCTTTGGCAATTGTTAAATATCCTGCCCGTAAAACTTTCTTCAATTATCTTTGTTTCCTCAATATGCCACTCTCCCAAAAAACCAAAAACTGGATAAAACGCCTGGGCTGGGCCTGGTTTCTGTTTTTCCTGCTGAAAGGGATCGTATGGCTGCTCGCAGGTGCCGCCATCATCGACTGGATCCGTAAATGATACAGGCATGCACCCGATGCAGATATCTCCTGTCGCTCTTCTCTCTCCATTACTTCAAATCGACGAAATTATCTGAACTTTGCAGTTCTTCAAACCTGTATGTATGCGATTTACCATTCTGCTCCTTTCTGTCCTTCTTGCATCCTGTGGCGCTTATACTACAGATGATAGTATGCTGCATACGAACTGGCCCGACCGTTCCACATTATTCAGCCATTTCAGGACAGCAGATACAGCATTTATTATTTACGGAAAAGAGGAACCCGACCTTGGCGCTGCACTCAATGATGTGATAACAGCGATGGACATGCCCGATGACCGTTTTAAGATTATACTACAACGCGATGATAAATTAACGGAGACGCAGGCAACCCGTTTTCCGTTATATGTAATCGGAACAGCCAAAAATCTCCTGATCCACAGGCTGGATGAAAATATACCCGTAAATTTTATTGATAACGGATTTGAATTCGACGGAATAAAATATATGGACAGATCGGATATCCTGAAAATTTCATTTTTTCCGAATGTATTTAATCCGCAACTCCCCATATCTGTTGTTACCGGCAATAATGAACAGGAACTGATAGCATTTATACAAAACGGATTTGCATCTGCCCACGCCTATTTTTTATGGGATACCTGGGGATATCAGGTATATCACCATGGCGAACGTGTTGTACTCGGAAATTTTTCGGAGGATACCGCAACACGCTGGAGCATAGATAAAAAAATACACTGGGATTTTAATTATACAGGAGAAAAAATTGCATCCTCCGCACATATCAATATCATCTCGCATAATACAGAGATAAGTAAAACCGGAATAGCCGGAGTTACAGATCCGGCAGAATTAAATATCGATGCTATTGAAAAATTCACCGGAAAACAATTGACGCAACCGATCAATTATCATATTTATCCATCGGCAGAAATTAAATCGCTGATGCTGGACAATGCCGATCAATCGGCAATTGATTTTGATAAAAAGGAAATACATACAGTCATTACCGATGAATACCGCCAGCGGCCGGATGAAGCAGTATCAATCATTACCGTGCGGAATTTACTCGGCATAACTACATTACCCGTTCTTGAAGCGGGCCTTGCCATCCGGTTCACACAAGGCTGGGAGAAATTATTTTATCCGTATGAAGGACAGCGGCTGGCAATGGCCGGACTCTTACCCGAAATTGAAACATTGCTTGATTATGTGCCTTTTCAAAACGGAACAGATTTCCGTATGCGTATCAGTGCAGTGCTTTTTACAGAATTTCTCGTATTAAAATTCGGACAGGATCAATTTCTTGCACAGTATAATAACTGGAATAAAAACGAATTGATTGCCCTGGAGCAGGAATGGGAAAAATACGCGTTGACCGAAGCAAATTCCGCCGAAGCTGTTAAATCACCCATCCGAACAGATACTGCATTTTTAAAGGGATTTAATTTTGCGCACGAAGGATACCAGATCTTTAACGGATATATGGGCACTGAAGCGGAAGCTTCTCTGAAACACTTGAAAGGTATCGGTGTGAATTCCGTAACACTTATTCCGTATTCAGGATATAAATCCATGACAAAACCATTTCCATTCGAGGTGATGACGGCAGCGGGTGCAGAAAATGATGCCAGTATTATCCGTGCTGCCTGGGTTGCGCATAAGAACGGGATGTCAGTTATGCTGAAACCGCAATTATGGTCATGGCTGGGCTGGACCGGTGATATTAAAATGGAGAATGATGCCGACTGGGATCTGTTTTTTTCTTATTACGAAGACTGGATCGTGCATTATGCATTGCTTGCCGAGGCATATGATATAGAAATGTTCTGTATTGGTGTGGAATTCGAAAACGCAAGTGTATATGCACACGATAAATGGGATACTTTATTTGATAAGATCAGAAAAATATATTCAGGGAAAATTACGTATGCGGCAAACTGGGGAACTGAATTTGAAACGGTGAGTTTCTGGGATAAACTTGATTTTATTTCCGTGAACTGCTATTATCCGCTCAGCGATAAAAAAGATGCGACAGATGAAGAATTGCTTGCGGGTTTTGAAAAAAATCTGGACCTGATCGAAAAAGCACATATACAATATAAGAAACCTGTTGTGTTTACCGAGATCGGTTTTAAAAGTATTACTGCCCCCTGGATCAATCCGCATATGGATGATGATACAAATGATTACAGCGGTTATGCCCAGCAAAGATGTTACAGCGTGATGCAAAAAGCGTTGGAGGATGAACCGTGGGTACGTGGAGTGTATATTTGGAAATGGCCAAGTTATATGGAGTTCGCCATGGAAAATAATAAGGATTTTACTCCCTGCGGAAAACCTGCAGAGCAGACAATTAAAAACTGGTTTTCAGAAAACTGACCGGAATTAATACGAGTACGATTCAGTACAACTGGATTTGTAAAGGATCATATAATCCACAACCGCCTGAATAGCGGCAGTTTTTATATCCCTTTTCAGGGATGTATCATTCAACACTGCGCTCGTAAGTGTCCACACTTTACAGAAATCGGTATCCATTGCTTTTTGGGCCTGCAACATCGCCAGCAGCATATGAATCGTAAAACTCGATTTCTTTTTATCGGCAGCCATCTGCATCATATTGATGGCATCATCCACCTGAAAATAATCATCCATACCGGTGAGATATCCCAGGCACATTAATTCATCGGAGCGCAGATCTGACAGATTTAACTGAGCGGTGGTGGTATTATGCGCAGCGGCAAGATATTCACGGAATTTCTTCGCATTTCCATTTCCATCATAACTCCAGCCTATCGCATTTATCACGGCTGCCTTTACATCAATAGGATTATTCTTATCGAGCAGATAGGCTGCAACTTCATCATCTACTGTGCGGGAAACTTCCGCTTTCGAAACGATCGCATATTCGTAATAAGAGGATGCAAAATAAGTAGAGGTAAGTGGTGAGTCGGCTTTTATTGAACCAACAGATACACCTGTCACAAGGCAAAAGGCGAATAGTATTTTTTTCATAATTATTTAGCAGGGATTTGGAGCAGTTCCTGGTGTTTATACAAATAAAATGCAAGCGGAATAGCAATGGCCAAAGCAATCAATAACGGAGCGGTTACACTTCTTCGTGTATAGGCAATTTGCCTTCCGATATACGTGTTCCACAACAACTCCGAAAAAATCAATGCGCCGGCGATCGGGATCAGAATGGCGAATACACTTCCCGGAGCAAGGAAATAGGAAACATAGCCCGAGAAGAGCGTAAATATTATGGTGAAGGCAACGATCTGCCAGACCGCTTTTTTATTCACCCGGTTCACATTCATCGCAAGCAGGATTCCGCCAAATAAAGGGGAAAAGAAAATGGTAAAGGCGAGGATGGCGGTCTGCGAAAAAAATACCGGCAACACTACCGGCGGTTTTTCCGGTTCAGGCACTACTTCCGGTTCTTGCCGGCTCATTATCTCCTGTTTTAATGCTTCCGCATCCGGAAAAATAATATTTCTGGCAGTGCATGCTTCCAGCATTTCGAGCAACATTTCGTCTACGTATTTTTCCCGGGCATTCAGTGCGTCTATCAAATCCTCATCCGACATACGTGCGACAACCAAACTGTAAATATTGTCCGACATGATTGAAATTATCTATTTTTGTTGAGATTTATGAAGACAAAAATACCGTTTATTCTTTGCATTTTGTATCCCTGTTTCCTCGGTGCACAGGTTCCTCCGGTTACCAGCGGGATCTTTTCTTTTACAGAGAAAATCAATATTCCCGACCGGTATGAGATCGGCCCCGGACAATTAACGAAGGATGGTGCGCATTTTATTATCGGATTGCTGCAGGGTGATTTTTCGGAAGAGGTAAATATGGAATCAAACATATTTCTTGCAGGAACTTCTGCAGGTGATACTTCCCTGATTAACCTCGGGCTGCCGAATGCGCCTGATTCAATACGCTATTTTCAATGCAGCGCTTCCGATCATGAAAAAATTCTGGTATTTGTAACGAATCCCTATACCGGCTGGGCGCAGAATGAACTCGGGATATCAGAGATGCAGCCTGATGGCTCCTATTCTAATGTCCGGGTGCTTGATGAAGTAAATGATACTGCCGTGAGCGATGCATATCCCTGGATCTCGGGTGACGGGCTGCGATTATATTACAGCCACGATTTCCGTTTATTTCAGACACAACGCACAGCAACCGGCAATCGCTTTGAAAAACCAGTTCCGGTTGCATTCACCGGCGATATTCAGATCGATATTGTTTCCTGCTGGCTCACACAGGATGAAAAGACTATTTTTTTTATTGCCAATAATACCATTTACCGTGCATACAGAAAATCTATTACCGAACCGTTCTCATTCCCACAGGTAATGACGGATGAATTCAAGAATTTTTATTTTATTTCCGGAATCAGTTTCTCTCCTGCGGGAAAAGATCTGTATTTGTATTATTCTGATGAAACCACACAATCGATCCTCAAATATCATTTGAAAAAGGGGAAGGCCTGGTGATCGTAAAAAGAGCACACTGGATCCTGTTATTCATTATCGCTTTAGGCAGTTGTAAGGCAAAAGAAGAAACCATTGATTATTCCGGGTTTACGCCCATCGTAAAAAAAGGAAAATTTCAGATATACATTCCGGATTATATGTCGGCTGATAAAAAGATCAGCAAAAAAGCACTCGCATCTTTTGCAGATACCGCAAACACAACTTTTTTAATGATCATCAGGGAAGAAATTCCCGATACGGAAAGAGACAGCGTAGACATCGCATTAAGGAATTACAGCACTTTTTCACGGATGGCGATAACAGACGGGCTGGAGAACGCGCGCATCACCGGCGAAGATTCAATTCTGATCAACGACGCTCCTGCCCTTATCTCGTTTATTGAAGGGAAATATGCCGGCAACAAAATTTATTATGTGCATGCTGCCATCGAAACAGAAACCTATTTTTATCAGGTAATCGGCTGGACACTCGCTTCGGTAAAATCCACACGCGGAAAAGACCTGTACAATGCAGCTCTCTCTTTTACTGAACTGAATTAATTTACGTTCCCCTATCTTTGCAGGCATGCAAAACCGGGTTAAGAGCTGTATGGCGATCGCGATCATTTTCGCAATGTGCATTACAGGTTGTAAGAATAATAAGGAGAGAACAGATTCTACTTCTTCCGAAAACGAAACCAAAGAATTATTTTACGGAAAGATCGTATATACCTCCTCACTCGACTGTTCTGATTCTGTTCTGCGGAGTTCACTTTTGCTGTTTAGTCCGGGTTCCGTGGAAGTATTTATTGCAGAAAACAAATTTCGTATGATCGAACACGGCGGATTATCGCATGGCAATATTCTCATTTTTACCGATATTAAAGAAGCATGGCAACTCGATACGGTAAATAATATTGCGTATTTATGCGAGTATTCCGATCTCGGCGATCCGGGAGCCACTCTAAAAAATACAATGCCCGATCATTTTGCTCCCACGGTGGAGAAAACAAATGAGAAAGAAACAATTGCGGGTGTTCCCTGCACAAAATATAAGATCATACGTTCCGGATTTATTCCGGCATCAGATGAGGCATGGTTATGGGCTGCCGATAATTTAAAATTTCCGTCTGTTCGTTTTGATGTGCAGTCTGAAATAAACCGCGCAACGGTTCCGCCACCGATGTATATCGGATTTGAGGAGGGCGCAGTGATGCGGCTTATGGTAAAAAGCAAATCTTACTCAAGAACTTTTGAAGTGACGGAGCTCGGTAAAAATAATTTCCCCGAACATATTTTTGAGTTCCCTGCGGGCATGATGAAGAAATAATATGAGAGCTGCGATCCTTTTCACCGGTATGATTTTTCTTTTGCAGCAATTAAATGCGCAAAATCAATATGCACTCGCGTCTATCGAGCAGGGCATGCATACAAGTTTACGCGGACTCGATGTGGTGAACGACAGCATTATCTGGGCTTCGGGAAGCAACGGTTATGCCGGACGGTCCGTTGATGCGGGTGCGACCTGGAACCTCGGCAGGATAGCCGGTTACGACAGTGCCGAATTCAGAGATATCGAAGCAATAGATGCCCAAACGGCATTTATTATGAGTAGTGTAAATCCATCCTGTATATTAAAAACCGAGGATGGC
>CAYTFT010000145.1:0-6802 GCA_964437155.1 uncultured Chitinophagales bacterium
TTCTGCATAGGAAGCACTTTTTCCAAGCGGTCCGTACCTAAAACACTATCACAGTAATGGGCCACTTCGGCCAGCACTTTATCAAATTCAAGGGTTGTCGTAATATCCGCAGGAAACAATTTCACGGTCTTCTTTTTTACAAAATTAATTCAAAACGTGGTGCAATCCCCCTGCAGGTAACCTGTATAGTATACTTCCGGCGGGCATTTCAAGCCGTGTCAACAGATCTATGCTCCGGCGATCAATTATTGTAAACACAGAGGCACTACAGTAATCAACCTGAAAAATCATAAGTTTGCACATATTGTATGTTAGGCAGGAAAGAGATCAGAAAAGTATTCAGAAAAACGGAGACAGTCCCCTTCAAGGGTAAAAAACTGGCAGTCTGGAGTCGCGGATACTGGGTTATACAGGCAACTCTCGTCGCCATTCCGTTCAGATTATTCTATAGTAAATTCGAGATCGCAGGCTGGGAAAATGTCCCGCAGGATAAACCTGTTCTTTTTGCCATAAGTCACCGCAACGCATTTATGGATTCTCTCGGTGTGGTCAATACAAAAAGTACACAGGTATGGCAGCTTGCGCGCGGTGATGCATTCGGTAAAAAAATAATGGCGGACCTGTTTTATTTTTTTCATATGTTGCCACTCTGGCGCGAACGCGACGGCGTGGATACTAAAACAATGAACCAGCCGACATTTGATGCATGCGCCGATATTCTTGCAAAAAACGGAATGGTGGGTATTTATCCTGAAGGTAATTGTATTAATGAGGAACATATCCGTCCGTTAAAAAAGGGGATTTGTCGCATCGCATTCATGGCAGAGGAGCGTTATGATTACGAGCTCGACGTGCATATCATTCCGGTGGGTGTGAGTTATTCTGATGCTGAAAATTTTAAAAAATGGCAGTTGCTTCAGTTTGGGGAGCCCATTCTGCTGAAAAAATATTCTGATCTCCACCGTTCAAATCCTGCTTTGGCCATCAACCAGCTGAAGGAGGAGATAGAACACGGCATGAAACAGGTGATCCTGCATGTGGAACATTCGCATTATCACCAGGATATTGTAAACATGGCAAGATTTTATGCCCGGGAGGATGTGCTTGCACAAGGCATAAAATACGGCCCCGCCACCAAAATGAAAGCCGAAAAGGCTGCCGCTGCAAAACTGGAACATCTCCGGCATAGCGATCATGAAGCGATGAAGGCACTTGTACATGCATTTCATGCTTACACCCGGTTGCTGAAGGAATTTAATTTCAGAGAAAATACTTTTGACCCCGCGAGGCAACATCCATTCACCGTTACGATAATGGGGTTATATTTCGTATGCTTTTTCCCGGTATTTATTTACGGACTCCTCGTGAATTATATTCCGATGAAGATCACCGAGACAATTGTCGCCAAAAAAATTAAGGAAAGAATTTTCATCAGCTCCATAAAATATGTTGTGGGCATATTTTTATTTCCGCTCTGGCATTTTATTCTGATGCTCCTTGTTTGGATTTCACTCGGAAGTCTGGTCTCTGCACTGGTGTTCCTGATTTCCTTCCCGATCTCCGGCAATATCGCATGGTATTACCGGCTCGACTTTAAAAAATGGATTTCTGTGTTACGGTTTAAAAAACGTATCCGTTCCCGTGATCAGGCACTGATGGAACTGGTTGACCGCAGGGATAAATTAATAACCGCGATCCGCACCATAGAGACCGATTCATTTTGATTTTATTTCAAAGCCGGATTTTTAATTTATTTCGGATAAATTCTGCATTTCCATATTGAGTAATGCAAGTAATTCTTCTACATGTTTTAATTCCACATACGTTTGCCCGATTACGATCCGTATCACGTAACAACCATTTAATTTCGTTCCGGAAATAAAAAATTTACCGGAAGCATTTATCCGTTTTACGATCGTTTCATTCATCGTATTTAAAAGGGCATTATCCTGTATATGATCGGGATGATACCGGATGCAAAGCATATTCATGCGGAAGGGCGCCATCAGTTCCCAGCGTTTATCCTGAAGCAACTGATCATGAAAAATTCCCGCAAGCCGGATATGTTCCCTTAATCTGGTCTTCAATCCTTCGGCACCATACATCCGTAAAACAAACCAAAGTTTCAATGCACGAAAACGCCTCCCGAGATTAATGCCCCAATCCTTATAATTGATCACATCACTTACTGTGCGTTTAAGATAATCGGGATCGGATGAAAAAACATTTATAAGATGTTGTGCATCTTTTACAAAATATACCGAGCAGTCAAAATTGGTGAAAAGCCATTTATGCGGATTGAATACATAACTGTCGCAATAATCTACCCCCGTTAAAAAATGATGATATTCAGGAAGTATGAACGCACTGCCTGCATAGGCTGCATCTACATGCAGCCAGAGCGCATATTTTTTGCAAATGGCACCAATCTCTTCCAGCGGGTCAAATGCAAGTGAACTTGTTGTGCCCAGCGTCGCGACCACCATAAAGGGTTTTTTATTATTGGCGATATCTTCCTGAATCGCCTTCTCAAGTGCCGTGGGATCCATTGCGAAGTGTGCATCAGTTTTAATTTTCCGCACATTATTTCTGCCGATACCGGCGGCCTTTGCATCTTTTTCAATGGAATAATGTGTCTGGTCCGAACAATACATTACCAGACCGGTAAATGTATTAAAGCCATCGGCATTTATTTTATATTCTGATTTTTTTTCACGCGCAGAAATAACAGCAACCAGTGTAGACGTGGAAGCCGTGTCGTGAATTACGCCCTGAAAAGTTTCCGGTAAATGAAAAAGATCGCGCAGCCATTGCATCATGCTCTCCTCAAGTTCTGTTGCAGCAGGTGAGGTTTCCCATACCATTGTATTTACGCCTAATCCGGCCATAATAAATTCCGCAAGCAGAGAAGGGTCACTCGAATTACTCGGGAACAACGCCATAAATCCCGGATGTTGCCAATGCGTTATACCGGGAAGTATAATGGTGTTGAGGTCATGCATCAAGGCCTCAAAGCTTTCTCCTTTCTCCGGCGCCCGAACAGGAATTTTATTTTTTACCGTCCCCGGTTCAATCCGGGAACGCACAGGAAATTGTTCAATATTTTCCAGGTAATCGGCGATCCAGTCGACTACAGTATGTGCATTTTTTCTGAATTCATTGCGATCCATATACTCCTTTGAAATTCAATAAAATAGTTTGATTTTTGAACGATGCAAATATCCGATAAAAAATGGTTCGTGATCGTAAATCCGGTTTCCGGCGGCGGAAAAGCACCTCATCTTTTTAAAAAGATCGGTGCGGTGCTGCACAACAGGAATATTCAGTTTGAAAGCGTGGAAACTGCAGGTGTGCTGCATGCAGTTGCGCTGACAAAAGATGCAATTTTGGCGGGTACGCGCAGGATCATGATCGTTGGTGGCGACGGAACTGCAAACGAAGTGATCAACGGAATATTTACTTCCGGAATCGATACGGAACAGATCATAATTGCGATGATATCGGTCGGCACCGGAAATGACTGGGTGCGTACGATCGGGAAACACGGATCACTGGATTCGATTGCCGATAGTCTGTTGTACGAGCAAACATTTAAACATGATATCGGATCCGTAAATTATCAAAAAGAGGGGAAAATGCAACAGCGGTATTTTATGAATATCGCGGGTCTCGGTTTTGATGGATACGTGGCAAAAAAAATTGCGGAAGGACCGCGCATTTTGCAGGGAACAAAACTCCAGTACTGGATGGCTCTGTTGGGTTCGTTGTTTTTTTACAGGCATGCAGAAATAAATATTACCGTGGATGGCATTGCCTCTGCACATCAGACATTATCCATTGCCTGCGGGATCTGTAAATATAATGGGGGAGGGATGATGCAATTACCCGGAGCGAGCTGCGAAGACGGTATGCTGGATATGACGCTCATCGGGAATATGTCGAAATTTAAAATGGTGAGGAGTTTACCGAAACTGACAAACGGATCATTTATTTCAATGAAGGAAATAAAAATGGTTAAAGGAAAGGATTTTCTTTTTTCCTCTGTACAACCGGTGCATGTGGAAACGGATGGTGAATATCTGGGTGAGACGCCTGCACATATAGCAATTCTTGAAAAAGGTGTACATGTGCTGCGGTGGAGCTGAAAGTAAAAACAGAAAATTGCTAAGTAAAAATTTATTTCTGTATCGCTTCAAATCTTTCAATACGCAATTTTACATTTTCACGCATGGTGAGCCAGTATAAATTATAATCTGCGACATGCAGATTTTTCGGTATAAAATATTTTCCGGGCACATCGGGGCGGCTTACCCAAACAATATCGCCGTGCACCTGTGCACTGCATACATGTTCGTAGATCGTTTCACTGTCTCTTCCCAAACCCCCGAGATTACAGGTTGACGCGGCTAACCCGGCGTCCCTCGTATAGGTAAGCGGATTATTCACCACGATATTTTCTTTATTATCTGATGCAAACTTTGCTTTCGGTTCTTCCCCTTCAAGATAACTTCTCCATGTTACAAAACATCCCGTTTCTCCTGCACTGTCGCAGGGCTGAATATGCGAAAATTCATTGTTGTAAACGGGCATTCCGATGAGGTATGCACAAACCAGTTGCGATTGTAACGGTTTCCCGTCAAAAAAATCCTGTAATAATTTTTTTGCGTGCGTGGTTCCCTGACTATGTCCTGCAATAATTATCGGCCTTCCGTTATTGTAATGGTCCAGATAATATTGAAATGCAGTTTTTACATCATCGTATGCGAGCTGAAATGCTTTCATCGCATCCGGGTTTGTGAGAGAAAAATATGCATTGTATGTAGCCTGCCGGTAGCGCGGAACATATACACGACAACTCCCGTTGAATACGCTCGCCTGATTCTTCACGGCTCTTCCGTCAATGATTGCATTTAATTCCACATCCTGAACATCTGCATTCCATTCATTGCGGGAAAAGAACATGGTCGGATAAATATAGAAAACATCAACGGAAGCATTTTTTTGCCCGTCACTGAGTTTTATTGCCGAATTATGCGGGATATGATCGGCAGAATCTATTCTGTCTGGTAATGCACTCCAGAATTGCATATTACTGTAATCGGGAGCTGCGGGAACTGCATCCGGTTCGAATACTGATTTTACGGGCTTATATTCTGCGCAACCTGTAATAAGCAGAACTGTAAAAACAAATGCCGGAAATGATTTAATCATATATTTCATAAGCCCTAAGGATATTAGAACACTTTATTTTTTGTTTGGTTGCGGAAGGAGGAATTGTTGTTTATGCAAAGTGTAATTATTTTTTGCACATCAGTTCCGTTCACCGAATAATAAACTGCCGATGCGTACTATTGTAGAACCTTCTTCAATGGCAATAGTGTAATCATGACTCATACCCATCGAAATATGCCTGAAGGTGGGTTCATTTGGATAATAGTGTTTTTTAATTCGGGTGAAAATTTCTTTCAGATGTCTGAATTCCATTCGTACCTGTTCCATATTCTCTGTATTTGTTGCCATTCCCATCAAACCATCGATCCGTACATTTTGTAATAACCCGATCCACCCGCTCGCAATAAGGTCGGTGAGTTCTTCCTCCTCCATGCCGAATTTTGTTTCTTCATCCGCGATATACACCTGTAAAAGACAGGGGATGACACGGTTGTTTTTTCGGCCCTGCTTATCAATTTCCTCTAAAAGTTCGGCACTGTCAACAGAATGGATCATGTAGATCCACGGCGCAATATATTTTACTTTATTGGTCTGGAGATGTCCTATCAGGTGCCACCGTATATCCTTTGGCAATGCATCATATTTTTCACGCAATTCCTGCACACGGTTCTCGCCGAAATCGCGATGCCCTGCCTGATACATCTCCATCACAGCTTCGGGCGGCCTCGTTTTTGAAACAGCAACAAGCTGTACATTTTTTTGTTGCAATGCCGTTTGAATTTCTCTGTATGTCCCCTCCATTGGCTAACTTTACACAAAAATAAACAGCTTTTACCGGATGAAGAGAATTGCGATAGGATGCTTTTTACTGACTGCCGTCCTTTTTTCGTGCAAGCCCAAAAGTAAATTCGACCTCACGGATAAAATGCTTGAAAATGTGCCTGATTCTGTGCTGATTGTTGATTCCATGATAAATATTCTTGCAGATATTCACCTCGCCGAGGCATGGGCCACTGAAAATAAAAGCGACAGCCTGAATTCCGATCAGCGGTTAAAATTGTATTACGCTGCAATATTTGCCGAACATCATGTAAAGGCAGAGCGATATAGATCCAGCTATGCGTATTATTCGAATGAGCCGGTGCTGATGAATTATATTTATACCCGTGTAACCGAAAAATTGAATTTGCTGGAAAGTAAAAACATTCAATATAAACAGAAATAAAAAATGAACAAGGTAGTAAATAATGCAGATGACGCCATCAGGGATATTTTCGACGGCGCGACGATCATGCTGGGTGGATTCGGACTTTGCGGGATCCCCGAAAATTGTATTGCCGCATTGGTGCGCAAAAAAACATCGGGACTTACCTGCATTTCCAATAACGCCGGTGTTGATGATTTCGGTATCGGATTAATGTTGCAGCAACGGCAGGTGAAGAAAATGATCTCCAGTTATGTGGGGGAGAACGCTGAATTTGAACGTCAGTTGCTGAGCGGGGAACTGGAGGTTGAACTCATCCCGCAGGGAACACTTGCAACACGATGCATGGCCGCCGGATACGGTATGCCTGCAATTTTTACACCTGCAGGCGTTGGAACTGAGGTGGCCGAAGGAAAGGAAACCCGC
>CAYTFT010000146.1:0-6773 GCA_964437155.1 uncultured Chitinophagales bacterium
GCAACCGCTGCAACCCTGCGCTCGTTTTCAACATCCATTAATCAGCACAAATAATTAACTTTGTTCCCCGTGAACAGCCAATTTAATAATTACATGAAACACTTTTCGGTAATGGCATTTGCCATACTTTCCACAGTATTTTTCAACCGGGTACATGCACAGGCAAATTGTGCCGCTCCCAATACCGGTTTAACCCCGTTTCTTGATCTGCAAACAGGATATTACCTCGGTTATCAGGCAGGATTGTATCCCGGCGGAACAAATATTCTTACGGGCCCGCATCTCAAAAGCGGAAAATCTATTGCAAAAAGTATCAAGCCTTTGGACGGAAGCGGAAATGTTAATTATGGCGACGGCGTTGTTTTAATTGCAGGATTCGGTCCTTCTATTGCCGGACATATCTACAGTAAAGTAATTGACAAGGTGCGAAACCCATCCGGTAAATATGATCTCAATCCATGTCTCGATGCAATCAATCTTTGTATTGGCGGAAAAGATATCGAATATGCAACTGACGATTCTACATTCACGAATTACTGGGAAGGTTTGGTAGATGACGTGTACAGTGTAGGGTATACTCCGTATCAGGTGCAGATTGGCTGGATGTACTTTAATACGAAAGGATTATATGCTCCGCCTGTATTTCCGGATAATGCACTGGAGATAAAAGATCTTTATATTAAATTTCTCAACCGCGCAAAAGAATATTTTCCCAATCTGAAAATCATGTATGTCAGCGCAAGACATTACGGCGGATATGCAGATACCTCTATTGTGGAATATTATTCACTCGCAGAACCTGCATCGTATCAGAATAACTGGACCGTGAAGTGGATGATCGAAGACCAGATCAATAATGTAAATCCCATGCTGAAATATAAAGGCGCAAATGCCAAAGCGCCTTTCACATTATGGGGGCCAAATTTCTGGTGCGACGGAGATCTGGTTCGCGAGTACGATCATAAAAGTTATGAATGTGAATTTTCTTTTGATCCGGATGATGGATATCATTTAACCGACCCGCAGGATTCAAGAGATGCATCCGATATTCTTGACCTGATTTATTTTGGTGATATCGGTAATCAGTTTGCACATAACAGTGTTACCTGGGCTACCTGTATTCCCTGGCTCGATTCACTTGCAGAAAGAAATACAGAGGAACTGGAAGTAGTGGATAATATGCGTATTTCACCCAATCCCGGCGTAAATGACTTTTATCTTTCATTACCTGATGATTTGAATGCTGCGGAAATTACCATCCTCGATGCAACAGGCAGAGAAGTGGAAAAATTCTTACATGAAGATCATTTTTCCGGCGAAGTATTTATCGATATGCAAAATCATCCTTCCGGAATGTACTTTGTAAAAGTGAACCGCGATAATAAAATCACAACATTGCGTTTTATTAAGCAATAAGAAAAATTAAAAAAACGAGAGAGAGTATCCGCAACGGATGCTCTTTTTTTTTGGTCAGTATTTTTCAGAAATAATATATACCTCTGAACGTGATCAGCCTGTTCACCAATCCAACGGCATTTACATTCATTGGTGCACCAACCGATGTAACAGATCCCTGATAGCGGACATTCACACCCCAGTGTTTCAATTCACCCAGCAGAAACGTCCCGCCGATCACATAGCTGATCTCGTCATTTTCATAGGTTCCTTCAAAGGGAATTCCGGATGCTTCTGCATAGGAATAAAATAATCTGCCGTATGCAGCGCCTGCCTGAAAAATAAGTCTGTTCTTATCATTGTAATTGATCAGTGCGGGTACTTCCACATAATGCAATTGCATGATGAACGTATTATAATTATTCGGGTCAGGTTTTGTTTTACTTCCCTTTTGTGAATAGTCGATCTCGAGGCTCAGGCTCCAGTTTGCATTGAAATTAATATGCACAAGCGGACCTGCATTCAAACCGATTTTATTGAAGCCCGCATAATTGTCTCCGTCCACCTGTGAAAAATTCACACCCGCTGCAACACCACCCTCAAAAACGCGGAAGGTATTGTCATCCGGCTTGCCGGCATTGATCTGGGCATACAATGCCTGATACGAAAGGGCCAGGGTCAAAAAAATAATTATCCTCATTTTATGTGCATTACTTGTTTTTACTTACCCGCCGCAGCCGCTTACTTTTGGCGGACCATTGTGCAAATAACGGAAATATTCATGTTTAAATATACAGTCCATACTTTAAAAAAGATCGAAGACCTGCTCAGGGAATCCGGTTATATTGTGCGTTATGAAAGAGGGAATTTCACAGCGGGTTATTGCATTCTCGAGAGTAAAAAGGTGATCGTAATTAACCGGTACTACGAAACGGAAGCAAGAATAAACAATCTGCTGGAGATCATTGGTAAGATCGGTATTAATGAGCATGAACTCAGCGAAGCTTCCCGCGATTTCTTTAATGAAATTCAATTGCAAACAGTCAAAGTTTGACGATAACAATTCTTGGTTCTGGCACTTCCGGCGGCGTACCGATGATCGGTTGCAGTTGCGCAGTATGCCGCAGTGCTGATCCCCGCGATAAACGTCTTCGCGCTTCTGTTCTTATCGAAGTAAATAATAATCATTTTGTGATCGATGCCGGCCCCGATTTCCGGCAGCAGATGTTACGCGAAAATGTAAACCGGCTCGATGCTATTATATTTACCCATGCACACAGGGATCATACGGCAGGATTGGATGATATCCGCGCATTCAATTATTTTCAGCAAAAGCCAATGGACATTTATTGTACCGGCGAAGTGGAAGCTTCACTGCGGAAAGAATATCATTATGTGTTTGACGGTCAATGGTATCCCGGATTACCGCAAATGCAGTTTTTCCCTATTTCGAACCGACCTTTTTTCATCGGAGAAGTTAAATTTTTACCGATAGAAGTGATGCATTATAAAATGCCTGTTTTCGGTTACAGGATCAATAATTTTACCTACATCACCGATGCTAATTTTATTTCCCCGGAAGAAATTGAAAAAATGCGCGGCTCTGAAGTACTGGTGATCAATGCTTTACGGCAGGAAAAACATATTTCGCATTTTACTCTGGAGGAAGCGCTCGCAGTTATCGAAGAGGTAAAACCTGCTGTAGCCTACCTCACACATATGTCGCACCAGATGGGAAAACATGCAGAAATAGAATTGGATCTGCCTGCTAATGTACATTTGGCCTGGGACGGCCTCCGGATTATGGTGTAATTGCGGCACGGGTATATCAAATCCCCCTTTAAAAAGCCTTTTTAGTTTCCCCGTTGTATTCCTTACCGGATAAAGTTTAAACTTGATAATCAACCGGCGCTTTTTTATCTTTGTTATCCCGAATTGAAACTGAAAAGACACCACCACAGTTGCAATATTTTAAACAAAACAAATCTTAGCACATCGAATTATGAAAAAAGTGTTCACACTCCTCGCGGCAGCGCTGTGCGCTACCGTAACGTTTGCGCAGGTTCAGCAACCGAAGGACCCTTATATCAAGACCTTCATGCAGGATCAGGGCAATCCAAGCCAGGAAAGACAAGCTGCCTTCCGCAAAACCGAAGCCTGGAAATCATTTCAGGCAGCTCACGGAAACTGGTGGGTAGAATTCAGCGAAAAAACAGGGAAACCGCACCGTGCTTATGGTACACCCATTCCGGTAAGCGGTAATACACCGGAAGAGAAGGCTTTCAGCTTTATTTCTGATGCCCTGAAGGATTTTAAACCTATGGCCGAGGACCTTGTCCTCACCTCTTCACATGCAACAGACAAATATCAGTTCGTAACCTATAAACAACAATACAACGGGCTGGATATTCTCTGGAGTGAAGCAACTGTAAGGATCACTCCTGAAGGTAAGGTTGCGATGTTCGGACTCGATACCTATTCCGGAATTGATATCAGCACTTCTCCTTCCATCAGCGCCGATGGTATCAGAACGTTTGCAGCGGCAGATTTTACTATCGCTGTAGGAGAGATCGAAGTGCAGCCGGCACTGAAGATCTTGCCTGTTCCGGGTGAAAAAGGTATGGAATTTAAACTTGTTTACGAGGTCAATGTACATACTACCGATATTGAAAATCTTCCGGGTAATTACTATAGCCTCGTGGATGCAAACAACGGTACCGTTTATTATCGCCAGAATCGTGTGCATGCCTGCGGAAAACCCTTTGCAATGACAGCAAACGTGCAGGTGAATTCCGATATTACAGATAATCCCCTCAATCCTACAACAAATCATGGCCTCCCGTATCTCCGCGTGAAAGTAGGTGCAACTGATTATTATACAGATGTTAACGGATTTTTATCCATCAACTCCATTACATCACCCACAGCAGCAACTATTGATCTTCGAGGATTATACGCAAAGGTGAGCCAGGGAACAGGCGCTGCCGGAACAAACATTGAATCCATTGCGGTTACACTGATTCCCGGAGATAACACATTTGCTTTCGACGTGCTTTCAGGTGCTATGCCTTCTGAAGTTTCCGCATATTACTGGCAGAACATTGTGCACGACCAGATGAAAGGTTACTGGCCAACATTTGATGTGCTTGACCATGATCAGCTCATTCGTGTCGAGCGCAACGACGGAACATGTAATGCTTACTATGACGGAACAAGTACTAATTTTTATGAGGATGGCGGCGGATGCCCTTCCACTGCATTATTCAACGATGTGGTGATGCACGAATACGGTCACGGTGCCAACTATGATCTGTATGACTGGCTCGGCGGATCCATGAACAATGGCGCCATGCAGGAAGGTTATGCCGACCTGTGGGCAATTATGGTAACTGATAATCCGATCCTGGGTCAGGGATTTCTCGGTGGTGCTGCAACCTATGTGCGCCGTTATGATGAGGAACCCAAAATTTACCCGCAGGATCTCGTTGGCGAAGTTCATGCCGATGGTGAGATCATTGCTGGTGCCTGGTGGGATGTTGAGGAAAACACCGACCATGCATTCATGGAAAACCTCTGGCATGCAACACATAATGCAACAGTAGATGGTGCCGATGGCAACGAAGGAGAGATCTTCCGCGATGTATTACTCGAGGCTTTAATGGCTGATGATGATAATGCTGACCTTACAGACGGAACGCCAAACGATGACGCTATTACTTCTGCCTTTTGCGAACATGGAATTACCCTGATCGGTAATATCGAACTCGATCATTCAGAATATGTTACACCTGTAACGGCGATGGATCCGGTTGTAATTGATGCCGACCTCGTTGTTGATTATCCTTCTTATATCGGTTCTGCTTCTTTATTTTACAGAACAGCTCCCGGTGCAGTATATATTGAATTACCTATGACTGCCCTCGGCGGAACAGCTTATGAAGCTTCCATTCCGGGACAACCACAGGGAACCATTATTGAATATTATTTCAAGGTAGAAGATACAAACGGCTGCGGCGGCGTAGTGCTCCCTGAAAAGGCCGATCTCGCTGTGGAACCGAACCTGCCGTATTTTGCTATCGTAGGATACGATCAGGTAGATTATGAGGATTTTGATACTGAATTCGGAAGCTGGGAGGTAGATCCTTTTGGTACCGACGATGCAACAACAGGAATCTGGGATGTGAATACACCAATTTCTTCTGTTGATGCCAACGGGTATGAAGTGCAAACCGGTGAAGACCATACCGCGGGTCCGGGTAATTTATGTGCATTTACCGGTAATGCGGGAGTAACAGATGCTGTTGGAACAAATGACGTGGATGGTGGTATGACCACAATCCGTTCTCCTTTCTTTGATGTGACCATGTATACTGACCCGGTATTTACGTATTACAGGAGATATTCAAATGCATCAGGAACAAGTGCAAACCCCGGCAACGATGTTTGGGAAACGTATATCACAGATAACGGTACTGATTGGGTGCGTGTTGAAAGAACACATACAGAAGATAATACCTGGAGAAGAAATGCAGTACGCGTTAGTGATTATGTCGGACTTACCGATCATGTCGGATTTATTTTCGTAGCGGAAGACAGCGTTCGTACTGATGATGCTTCTGGATTTAGCGGCGGAAGTCTTGTAGAAGCAGCAGTTGATGATCTCTATTTATACGACTGGGCTGCAGAAGATACTACACAGGATACAACAGGACATGTTGCAGTGGAAGAAGAAATGATTATTTCCGGAATTTTCCCGAACCCTGCAAATCATTATTTCAATGTGTATTTTGGAAATGTGAATGGTGATGTTGATCTGACACTTTACAATAGTGTTGGTGAAATACTCATGCAGAATAAAATCACAGTAATGCCGGGCTACCGTTATGCAATTCAAACGGGCGATCTTCCGGAAGGAATTTATATGCTGCATTGTAAAAATGAAGGTAATGTCGTCAATAAACGCATAATCGTACAGCACTGACAATAATTAACCACTTATTAAAAGGGCTTCCAATCGGGAGCCCTTTTTTTTGGCTTATACTTTAAAATCAGTTTTTAGGAGGATGTAAATAGAACGCAAATCATAAATACCTTTTATGTTTTTTTGCAATGTTGTTTCGGATACTTCGCTGGTTGAATTGCCCTGTGAACCGCTGGTAGTCGCTGCATCAACTGCATTGTCGCCGTGACAAGTTCCTGAATAATTACTTAAATCCCGGTTTGAATATCCGATCAAATTGAATGAGGAAAGTGTGCATCTGCCAACATGTAAGTGCTATCTCAATCAGAAATACTGAACCAAACTATTCCGGGATTCCATCCCCATAAACGCATCAAAAAATATGCATCCAAGTCCCGCAGAAATACTTTGATTAAAA
>CAYTFT010000147.1:0-6769 GCA_964437155.1 uncultured Chitinophagales bacterium
ATCTGGGCGATGGTTTCACTGTTACCGTTGCTGAAAAGAAAGCGTTCCGGAGCCTGATGGAATAGGGGAATTTTTCTTGAATTATAGGTAAATGAAATTTTGGATGTCTGATGTCCCGGCATCAGAGGTCAGAATACACATTAAGATATTGGTGACTAAATAAAAGATGTTCAGTCTGTGCTCAATATCCTGCAGGCGATGGTTTTATTCTGATAAATTTTTTATCTTTAATCTAAATGAGAACCTTTATTTCAATTTTGATAGTCTTTCTAATACCACGATGTGTATGGACGCAAACGTATCATCAGTTCCAGGCTGGTAATGCAAAGTGGGGAATCACGTTAACGGATTATTGGGATATGTCCTCCTCTTTGTATTTTTTTTCATTAGAAGGTGATACCTTAATTGATGGAAATATGTATACAAAACTGTATAAATCTCCTTATAACGTATCCTATTTTGATCAGGATTTAGCCACATATACTGGTGCAATTTATGAAGACACCGGTAAAATAGTTTATTATGTTCCGGCTTTTGAATCTGTCCCGTCGATACTCTACAACTTTGGAATGCAATTGCTGGATACCCTCCAGGTTGTTGGAGCTGACGGTACTTTAATAGGTGTTACACTTCAACTGGATACAATCATTAATGAAGAAATTAATGCCGCAGGCGATGTGCGAAAGGTATATTATTTAATTGAATCCGAAGGGGATTTGTTTGATATTTGGATAGAAGGAATCGGGAGTGCATTCGGTCTTTTTGAACTGCCCTGGCTGGCTACTTTTGGTTTCAACCTGACCTGTTATGAACAAAATGGTGAACAGGTATACGGAATTATAAATAATTGTATGGCCAATGGGATTCAGCAAAATTTTACATCCGGTCGCTTGTCTGTGTATCCGACTTTAATTACGGAGAAAACCACCATTACCATACCCGCTCCGGAGATTGAAACCTTAATAATTGTTTCAGATTTGAATGGGAAGGTAATTATGCGTAAAACTGCGGTGAATGAAAGAGAAATTGAATTGGATTTAATTAAACTTAGTCAGGGTTTTTATTTGATTTCAATTACCAACCGGGTGTTATCACTGTCGGCTAAGATAGTAAAAGTATAAAATTCAAATTGTAGAATGTAAAATATAATACATCAAGATTATGGCGTGCATCCTTCTCATGACCGGATTTACAAGGTTGAATAGAGGATAGATATTGACTTTTTTAACACGATATTTTATTCACTATTAATCCTTCAATTCTGTTCCTCACACTGCTTTAATATTAAATTCACCTCACTCAGATTCATATTATTTCTCATACCGAGATCCTTCGCCTGCAATGCATACGTCTTCGCTTTTGCTTTGTCGCCTGTTTTGAGATAAATTTTTGCCGCCATTAATTCTGCTGCATAGTTGGGGATGAGCTCCACCGAATGAGTGATAAATTTTACCGCTTCAGGTTGTAAACCTCCGGCGTCGCTATGATCATAAATATTTTCACTCATTCTGCGCAGCACCGTTGCGTCACTCCATACAAACGCTTCACCACCTGCTTTTGCAGTAGAAATATAGTGGTCCCACATTTTATTTTTTTCAAATACCATGAGGTCATTTACAAAAATCAGTGAATCAATTGTCCGGATATGCAAAGCCGCTGCAGATTTTCGGTTCCTGAAATACACCAGCGTATCATTGGCGCTGGCAGGAGAGGATAAATTATATGCGGCCGTCAGAAATATTTTCCTGTCCACTTTTTTCTGTGTGGCAACAGCTCCGAATTCGGCCTGGTGGGCGATCATATATTTAAATACATCCGATTCCATATCACTCACGCTCATACTGATGATGCGCCAGTTGGGCATTGTAAATTCCAGTTCTTTATTATTGGCATCGAAATACTGATTCGCAACCGGTTGCGTTGCAAGTCGCCCGCGTGAAAGCACCAGCAGATATTGATAACATGCGACAGAATCTTTTTTATTCATTTCGAAACGCGACTTCACAGTAGGTATCTGATTTTCCGGATCGAGGGCCAGTCTTCCCTGTTTAATGAATTCATCTTTTTTGAACTCACCAACAAACTGATATAATAATTCACCGGAGCTGTTGAGAATGATGAATGTGGGGAAGGAAGTGATATAGAATTTTTTAAGATAGAATTGTGCCTTTTCTTTATCGAGCAGGTCTTCTTTCAGTGCAACATAATTCGCGTTATAAAAATTACCGATCGCGGTATCGGGAAATACTTCGTTAAGCATTTTCTCGCAATGGCCGCAGGTGCTCTGGTAGGTCATGAGCAGCACCAGTTTATGTTCTTTGGCCGCGGCGGTCTGGGCTTCGGCGAGCGAAACAGTTCTGAAATTGATGGAAGGCTGGGCAAATAAAAAGCCGGAGGCAGGCAGCGCCATCAGCAGCAGGCACACAAGAAACTTCATGGCGTCAAAGGTAGATATTCGTTGCATAAGCGCTGCTCCTCCGGCAAAAATCTCACCAAAAGGAATCGTTTATATTTTTGAGATGAGTGGTTACAATTTCTTAGTTTTGCTGCCGTGATGAATGATCTGCAAAAACTTATCGAGGCGCTTATTTTCAGCTCTGAACAGCCGATCTCCGTGGCTGAGATCCAGACCATTTTGTTTACCTATTCCGGTGAGGAGGTGAGCCTGGAAGCTTTGCAGGAACATGTGGATGCATTAACCACAAAATATGAGAGCGACGACTTTGTGTTTGAGGTCGTGAAAACAGGTGGAGGATATCAGTTTCTCTCCAAACCTTATTATCATAAACCCATCACGGCATTGCTCCAGCATCGCGCAAAACGGAAATTATCCGTTGCGGCTCTCGAATGTCTTTCCATTATTGCCTATTCGCAACCGGTAACGAAGGTGGAAATCGAGCAGATCCGCGGCGTAAATTGCGACCATACCATCCAGAAACTGATGGAACGCGACCTGATCCGCATCACAGGCAGGAGCGAAACTGCCGGCAGGCCGCTCTTATACGGAACTACCCAGTATTTTATGGATTACTTCGGCATCAACGGGCTCGAAGAACTCCCGCGGCTGAAAGAATTTGAACAGAAAGATGATTCTTCTTCCATCGGCGCACCATCAGATATCATGGAATCATTTTCCGAAGAAGAAGCTTACAGCCACTTGCATGTAAACAACGAGCGTCGCGAGGACGCCCAAAACGAAACATATGAAGAAAACTACCAGCAGGACGAATCCGCCGAAGAGCAGCAGGACGACGTCAGCGACGAACAAGAGCAAAACGGGGACGAAGCGTAATTCTTTTACCGGCTCCGATGATGCAGGATCGAGTAAGCAACCTGATCAGGAAAATAAACATACCTTCCAAAAACGAAATCCTAACCGCAAAGCCGAACGGCTCGAGCGCGCAAAGACATTTGCAAAAAAATACCGCGACGCGCATGATGAAAGAAATTCTGCGCAGCAGGATGCACCCTTTGATAAGAGAAATTTCAGGAAGGAAGAAAAATACGGCCGGAAAAAATGGGTAGAGAAGGAAGATAAAAGAACGGCAAGGAAAGGAAATACAAACTCCGCAAGAGAAAATAAATACGAAAAGAAATTTCAGTCCAACCGATTTGATAAAACCCGGATGGAGGATAAAAGATTTTCCGGTGATAAGGGCGTAAGTAAAAAATATACCGGTGAATTCCGTGAAGAGAAAAAAAATTTTAAGCCGGAAAAAAAATCGCGCCCTGTGCAAAAACCAAAAGAATTTAAGGGTCATGCTCATGCAAAAAGAGCGGGCGGATTTTTAAAGCGGGATGATATTCAGTTGCCGAAGCGAAATGAACTATCCGATAAAAACGGAATTCGTCTGAATAAATATCTCGCCAATGCCGGCGTAGCTGCACGCAGAAAATGTGATGAACTTATTGCTGAAGGAAATGTGAAAGTGAACGGGAAAATGATCCTGGAAATGGGCCATAAAGTAATGCCCGGCGATAAGGTGACATTTAAAAATAAACTCGTGGAGCCGGTGAATTACGTGTATATCCTGCTCAATAAACCAAAGGATTATCTCACTACCGTAGAGGATGACCGCGACAGGCATACTGTGATGGAACTGATCGAAGATGCAACAAATGAACGCGTATATCCGGTGGGGAGATTAGACAGAAATACAACAGGGTTATTATTGCTCACCAACGACGGAGATCTCGCGCAAAAATTATCACATCCGAGTTTCGGAGCACAGAAAATTTATGAGGTGGAACTCGATAAACCGGTTTCACCTGTTGATCTGCAAAGAATTACGGAAGGCGTTGAACTCGAGGACGGACTGGCCAGGGTAGACGGAATTGATTATGCGCATCACTCCAAAAGAAATATTGTCGGCGTTTCGCTGCATATCGGTAAGAACAGAATTGTGCGGAGAATATTTGAGTCGCTCGGTTATCGCGTGGAACGACTCGACCGAACCTTCTATGCAGGACTTACGAAACGCGATCTGCCGAGAGGAAGATGGCGGTATTTAAATGAGAGAGAGATCATTAAATTGAAATATCTGAAATCCTGATTTTTTTAAGAAATAATATTCTTTCGTATCAAATTTCACATCTTATCCGCATCTAATGCATCACAATGAATGAAGTAGCAGCGCCCTTTATTCCGTTTGAATTTTTTATCTGGCAATAGTAAACTCCGTCTTTTAATTGCGATACATCTATTGTTTGTGCATGCACTGCAGGATCAACCCGGTAATTCCGGATAATTCTTCCATTAATGTCAGAAATGCAAAGCATACTTTCACCCGAAATAGCTGAAGAAATTTCAAATGTCAGGAATTTATCTGCGGGATTTGGAAATACCTGGATTTCCCTGTAAGCATAATCATGAATGGACGTTGTATTATCGACCAGGGTATTAATCGTTGTATTCGTAATAACAGGAAGATTATAATCGAAATAAATTCCGGCCACATTATGGATCTGATCGCCAATTTCTGCAATTTCTGCTATTCTGACTTTGAATTTCACAAATCCCATACTTCCCGTAAAATCCGAAAGGCTGTCAGGTAACATTATCGAGTCAAATTTCCAATGCAAAATACCTTCGGGATTTAGCGATAAACTATATGGATGACTTGCTGACAGCATGACGACCTCACTCATATTGAGAAATGTGTCGAGTGTATCATAAATATTAATATTCTGCGCAGGTGCGTTCCCGACATTCTGAAATTCGATGGTATATGTCAGCCATTCGGTTTCCGATGCAATTTCTCCATAAGCTCCTGTGCCCATTGGTGCAACAGTGAGATGATTTGGATCCCATGCCCCGCAGACTATTACAGCAACAGTATCAGCATTATTGCTGAAATCTGCATCTGAGATATCCGGTTCTATGCTTCCGATAACAGAAAGCATAGTTCCCGGAATGGCTCCCGGATCGGTATTATATTCCGCATCAAAATATATTGGTGAAAATGGATCCAGATCACTAAATAACCATGAGATCGTAGTATCGCTGAGCGTTCCATCTATCGGATACAGTGCTTCGGTATATAATACGGAAGGAAATTGAATGAATGCACTGCCGGATTCACTTAATTGATTTCCGATATTTTCAACTTTGAGGGTAGTAAAGCTTTCAAATCCGGGTGCAATGGTGCTTTGATAAGTGGTTACAGAAATATCATGAACAGGTGCTGTATAATCATATCTGAAATCAAATGCAGCGAGAGTGTCAAGGTAATAGGAAGTATCTGCAGTAATTAAATAATGATCGGCAGGAGAAATTATATCCCAGTATAGAATAGAATCCGTCACCATTGAATAATCGCCCGTTTTGCCGATTAATAAATTGTAATTACCGTTTGCATCGGAATAGGCATAATACGTATCCGGTTCGGTATGGATCAAACGATCGTGAAAAGTGAATTCTCCGGGGTCATTCACTGAATTATCGTTTGCATCATTAAAGAGTTTGCCGGTTATATTAAAATGAAAAAAATTGCCCATTGTATCAGTCAGAAGCATGAAGCATTGTGAACTGGTAACATCGGTACCCTGGGCCCCAACCATGCCAATTTCATTCGGGCCAAGCAACGTCATGCCTTCTATAACACCCGTATTTAATTCCCCGATTTCCAGTTTATAAAATTCCGGTCCGGTAAAATAAAGTTCTCCGGCAGATGTAAAGCGTTGTATCCGATAAAAGATAGAATCTGAACTGAATGCTGAATTATCCCCTCTTGAAATCAAACCTAAAAATGTACCGTCGGGCATTTCTATTAAGTTTTGCAGCCGGTTCAATTCGTAACTTCCGAAAGATAATGTATCTGTACTGCGCCACTCTAATGAATCAGTAAAATTCCATTTTGCCACAGTTTCAATTAAACTGTCAATGTATCCAAGGGGATTGTATTCCCCATAGAAAATAAATCCATCATCCTGTTCTATGATACCTTCAACATTAAATGGCGGGTAAATGGTTTTGTCTTCAATCGAAAAATCTGTCAGATCGATTTTTCTGACATATACAGAGTCATTGCCTGCCGGAATATCACGCGCCTGGAATACCAGATAATCATATCCATCATGGTTAATCATATTATATCTTCCATCTGCATTCATTGTATTAAGGTCAAACATATGGTTGAAGATGATTTCACCTGCTTTATTGATTCTGAATAATACAATATGATTCAGGTCGGCATCATCTGAAACAGTACCGATCAGATCGAAATACTCTCCCGTGAAAATAATGTCGTTTATATAAAACCAGAATATT
>CAYTFT010000148.1:0-6729 GCA_964437155.1 uncultured Chitinophagales bacterium
AAAGAATGCGCCGGAAGCCATCACCTTACAGGAAGAAATGTTGTGGTATAAGTATAATCGCGTGGCGTATATTTCCATTCTTCCGCCTTTTCATCCCAGTAAGAGAATCGTACGTTTTTAAGCGTTACGGTATACGTTGCATTTTCTATTGAATTCCAGGTAATATCCGGTTCCCATACCAGTGTGCTTTGTCCGTACCCATACCCTAATGGCAACAGGGTACATTCTATCTTCTGCGATCCGCTTGTCATTTCCACTTTTGTCTCTTCAAAATCGGCACCCGTTAAGGAGAACGACCAGC
Source organism: uncultured Chitinophagales bacterium (assembly GCA_964437155.1). Lineage (GTDB taxonomy): Bacteria > Bacteroidota > Bacteroidia > Chitinophagales > BACL12 > UBA7236. Next base: position 302 of record CAYTFT010000148.1, read on the forward strand.
GGGCGGTATAAAACGGGGCAGGACAAAAATACGCCGGCGGCCAGGCGACAAATTTTGTATCGAAGGTTTGCGTGATGGAATCCGGATAATCGGAATCAGGTCCGCCCAACGCCCATAATGCCATCGCAGAGGAACTGCTTCCATGTCCGAAAACCCTTCGGTACGGATTAAGGATCCATCGCCTGTGTCCCACCGATTCATTATTCCCTCCATCATCATCTACCTGTCCCATTAATGCATCGGTGCTGTTATCTCCCAGCGAGAGATTGGAATGTCCTGCTCCTTCCCTGCCATCTTCTGTATAACATTTCCAATCCTTCGGCGGAAAATGCGATAAGGAATAATTAGCCGTCATCATTAATGCCGCCGCCTGGCATTTTTTATTCCAGGTTTCATTCAATACACATTTATCCGGGACGCCGGCGAGACGGCGGACATAATTTAATCGCTGCAGAAATATTTTCTGATCTGCCTCCGACAATTTTCCCGGGTTGCAGGTTTCAACGGAACCATTCCATTGCACAGGATTTTCCCAGGTGGAAGAACCGATATAATTAATCAGATAATCCTGTATCACCCATTGCTTATACAACGTAAGCAGCGTTGCATCTTTCGGATAGGTGGCCATTTGCAGGCGCAACATATCTCCCGCTTTTGAAAATTTCTTTTCTTCGATCAGTTTGGCGATGACATTTATCGCAGAATTTTTTTGGAGCGATTTAAAATTTTTATTATTCGGGAAAAATTGAATGAGTTCAAAAAGATCGATATAAGAAATGAGTGTATCGTCTGCCGTTTTTATATTCTGAAATATTTTATCCTCGTAAGCTGCTACCTTTTTTGTGTCTGTTGAAATGAGTTTTAAATTATATAATAATCTGAATGCATTGGTAAACTGGTTCACACTGATCAGCGAATCGATATACGGGAACAACAACTCCACTCCGCCGGATCGCCCGTTCAGGCATTGATATAATCTGAGCAAGGTATGCGTTTGCTCTCTTGCATGCACGAGCTCGGGATTCGTTTCAGAATTTTTAATCCGCGTTTTCGTTACCACTTCCTTCAGTAAAAGGGTGTATGCTTCCCGATGCTGTTCGGAACATGCATAATTGTATAAAAGTGAATCCGCTTCAGCATCCATTTTTTGATACGTAAGTGCGGCATAATACATATTGATCATTTTCCATTTAAGCGCGCTGAATTTTTCCTTATCCTGAATTAAATCACCAATGGTGTCGAGATTATCAATATACGACTGATATTGCGCCGGTTCAGTAAAATCAAAATACCCGGTCAATGCATTTTCCAAAGCGGAATAATATGCGTCTTCTATTTCCTGCGATTTATATAATTGAAGCGCCCTGTTGAAAGTGATGTTCCCGCTATTGTCGTCCCCGTCAAAATAAAGCGCATTGGCGAGTTCGATAAATACCTCCGATAACCATGCATCGTGTTCAATTCCGTTTTTAGCATCGATATAAATTTTACCGGCAGCAGTATTGAACATTTTTATGGCAGCGGTAATATCGCCGTCATCATTGATCATTCTTCCCTGCAGATAATAATATTCGGGCCTGGGCTGGATACCGATGAGTTTTTCGAGTATTTTTTCCGCCTTGCTGTTTTTATTGTCTCCGTAATATGCCGAGGCTTTTCCATATCCTGCTTCGAGGATCGAATCAACTTCCGGCTGATGTGCATCAATAAAAATATGCTGTTTATCCTTGCCGATGAGAAATGTGAGCGTGGTGAGGGCAGATTCAACTGCAAAGCCGTGATCAGCACTTGTCGTTGAATCAATGCCCAGGTGCATATTGGAAAGCGCCTTGATCAGATACGCATCCAGATTTTTCGGATCCTTGTCAATGGCTTTTTGCGACAGTTCCAGCGATTTTTCGTAGTTGCCTTTTTTATAGGCATCGGCGAATTTTTGCGCATGCAAACTGCTGCTCAACAAAATAAGTACAAGTAAGAAGCGGAGTCTTTTCACAGATATCTGCTAAACGAATCCATAAAATTATTTATTATTTTTTTCACTGCATCCGTGCATATCGTTTATTGGAGCTGCACCGTTCAATTCCTTTCACGGGAATTTCCGGTTTGCCTGAAACACATATACAACATGGGTTGCAGAACTTATACCTGCAGCAATAACCGGCAGTTACCTGAAATATACGTTGAAAATTATTTTTGAAGAGAGTTCTGATTACCTTTGTGCATGGCTTTTTCTGATTCCAGATTCGGTTCTATCGTAAAAATGAAATGTCCGAAATGCCGCAAAACTGACCTGTTCGTTGATAGAAACCCGTATCATCTCAATAACCTGGCAAAAATGAACAGGACCTGTCCGCATTGCGGGCAGCGCTTTGAACCTGAAACAGGATTTTATTACGGCGCGATGTATCTGAGTTATGCGATAGGTGTTTTTTCGAGCCTGATCTTATTTGCCATTTTAAATTTTGCGTTCGGCATTCCTACGGCCTGGAGTTTTCTGATAGTCGCCGTGTTGTGGATAGGTGGTTCACCGTATTTATTCCGGTTCTCGCGCTCACTCTGGCTGAATCTCTATGTAAACAGTCACCGCGATCTCTGAATTAATCAAATTGCATTGCCCGGAGTTGCGCTTCCACCCTTTCTTTCTGTTCATCTGAAATATAGGCAGCCACAAATGCAAAGGCATATCCGTTCATCACTGCCGCATAATACGATTGACGGATGGCAACACCCTGATAATGATAGGTCAGGTGCATTACAAAAAATTCTTTGGTTCCTAATTTTACCGGGCTGATCTCGCTGAGCTGATCCACAGCAAGCTGCGAAGAAGAAAGTGCATCTTTTGCTGCTTCCAGATAATCCCTGCCGTCTTTTACACCAATGGCGATCTTCACATTTTCGGCGATAAAGCTGATATTCGGATTGAACAAAGCAAACACGGCGGTATCATAAGAGATCAAGGTAATGAGCGCAGCAGTTTTCTTTTCGGAGGCTTCAATTTTTTTCTGCAAGGCTTCATCCTCCTTTACTGCAGCATCCTCCCCTGCTTTGGAAATACTGTCGGCCACCGAATTATCCAATACCTCCCAACCCGGTGAAATCGGCATATGCAAATGAAAAAAATCATTTATATACGTATTGCCCTCTACTCTTCCATAGTCAAAATCATCAGGGATCTGTGTAAGGTTCTTACAGGAAGACAGGGAAATTAAAAACAGAAATAAAACATTTATCGTACGGGTCATAAATCAAATGTAAGTAAATTCAACAGAATACCCCGCCGGGAATTGATAATTTTAATAAAACGAATAACTTGCCGGAAGACAATTTCTTATAAACCGGCCATCCAGATCATGAGTTTTTCGAGTTTCGATTTGATCGCCGCCGTTCCACACGTGTAATTATTTGTCAGCACGCTGAAGGCAAGTAATTCACCGCTCTTTGTTTTTACATAGCCGGAATAACATCTCACTTTATACATGGATCCGCTTTTTGCGAATATTTTTCCCGCTGCAGATGTACCATCCGTGATTGTTTTCAATGTGCCCGTCTGTCCGGAAATGGGTAATGATCTTTTAAATGTAGCAAAACCGGGTTGTTGTGCTGCATAGCTGAGCAGCTGACACATTTGCTTAGTGGTCACAATATCCATTCTGGATAATCCGCTGCCGTCATCCATATTAAATCCTTCGAGATCAATATTTTTTGAGAGCCAGAAACTTTTCACCACTTTAAGTCCGGCTTCGCGGCTTCCCGTGCCAAGTTTTTCCAATCCCATCGTTTTTATTAATGCCTCTGCATATAAATTAATACTCTCCTGATTCGTGCGGAATATTATTTCACTGAGGGGTGGCGAAGTATAATTAAATAATAATTTTCTGTCCTTATTAATTTTCATGTTCGCCCGTTCCATCGCATAAACCGTTGTCGCCTGCTGGTTCACTTCCACTCCGTTTTTAATTAATGCCTGTTTTAATGCAAGCGCAAGAAACATGGGCGGATCAGGCATGGAACCATCCACGGTATAAGCTTTACGGTTGGCCGGGATCGTGCCGGTAACATACCGATAATAATTATCGGGCGCACCATAAATATATGCTTCATCTCCGGTGCCGCCGACCTTTACATCATTGAATACGGTCATTCCCTCAATTTCGGGAACAATACTGTCAATCCTCGCAATGGAAGCAGTTGTTGTATAATATAAGGAATAGGCATTCTCATTGATATTTAATCCAAACGGGCCCGCGCCATAATATTGTCCTATATCATCCCAGTTCCAGCTGCCGGGAGTTGCATAATTTTCAAATGCACTTGCATCAGCAATAATATTTCCCGTGATCTTTTTAATTCCCTTTGCATGGATCATTGCTGCCCATTGCATCAGGAGAGAATCATACGGAAGAACTGAATCCATTTTTGTACTTCCAAGCGTTGGATCACCGGAGCCGCGGATATATAAATTCCCGTTTAATATGCTGTCGGAAGAAATATTTCCGTCATATTGTATGGCTGTGGTATAGGTATAATTTTCACCTAAAATATGCAAGGCAGATAATGTGGTTACCACCTTCATACAGGAAGCGGGATTTAAACTGCGCTCCGATTGATATTCTGTAATGATCTTTCCGTTTTTGGGATCCATAAGACAAAAACTCCAGCCGGCATGTTTGAGATCGGCATCGAGCGACAATGCCTTGAGGCCGCCATTGAGCCGGTTAAGTCCGGTTGAATCCGTTTTCGTTTGTGCATCCAGCGAAAAGCCGATGCATAAAAAAATCAGAATATAAATAACGCGTTGTTTCATGATACATGCTATTTTCACAAACCGGTTTTGCGCTCAGAATCCCAATACATCCTGCATGGTGAATATTCCTTTCCTGTCCATGATCCAGAGGGCTGCCAGAACGGCGCCTTCCGCAAACCCCATTCTCGAATGTGCAATATGTGCAAGCTGAATTTCATCTGCCTCTGCCTGATACGTAACGACATGTGTACCGGGAACATTTTCAATGCGGTGTGATAGTATTTCAAGTTCCGCCGGATCGGGAGTTGCTTTATTTACCCAGTGTTTTTTGAACGGCATTTTCTCCATGATCCCTTCCGCAATTTTGATCGCTGTTCCGCTGGGTGCATCCAGTTTTTGTGTATGGTGTGTTTCAGTAACAGAAACGGTATATTGCTTTTGCATCGCCATCAGTTCTGCAAGACGTTTATTTATTTCAAAAAAAATATTTACGCCGATGCTGAAATTTGCAGCGTGTAACACTGTCCCGTTTTTTTCTTTACAATAATTTTCAATTTCAGGAAGGCGATCATACCATCCGGTTGTTCCCACTGCAACCGGTACACCGGCATCGATACAGCATTTGATATTTGCAACAGCAGCATCCGGACGCGAAAATTCGATGGCAGCATCGCATTGCTGCAAATTTTCACGGGTCAACAGATGTTTGTTGGAATTGGAAATACGGAGAACGATCTCTATTGTATTTGCATGGCGAAGATTATGTGCATGCACATGTTCCTCAATCGCCTTTCCCATTTTTCCATATCCGATCAATGCCAGTTTCATCGCAAAGTAAATGTAAGATTTAATCCGACAGATCGGGTGGACAAATTGCCCACATGCATTTTGGGAATAAAATACGGTTCAAGATGCATGGTAAGATCATCCGAAACATCAAAATCATATAAATGTGCATCCACCACAGCATCCACAATATTTAATATATAAACGGCGCCGGTTACGATCCATAAAAGATCATTATAGCGTTTTGTTGCATCCACATATTGCAGGAGTGTTTCATCACTCACAATATAATCATATTGCGTATCAATCGTCAGGCTGTCGCCGTCTGTCCTGATGATATAGGCGTCGCGGAGATCTTTATAGAAACTGTTCCAGTAATAAATAAAATATCCCGATGTTCCGATCCCTGCATATACGATCGGGATCTTCCAGTATTTACCATTGTAGGCTTGTCCGAGTCCGGGAATTACTGCGCTGTAAATGGCAGCGCGAGTCGGTGAATGCGGGTCATGCGACCACATATCAGAAAAAAAAGGCGTTTTAGTGGTATCGGAAATGTCTTTTACAGAAGATTTTGCGGCACCGGCTGTAACAGAATCAACCTGCGCAAAACTTGTCCCGGTAAAAACCATGAAGAGAAAGAAGAAGATAATTTTTCCGCGACGCATGCAATGCATTAATCTTCAATAATATCTTTCAGCCGGTAAAGATCATCATCCGAAAAAAATGAAATGATGATCTCACCTTTTCCCTGTTTATTCCTTTTAAGCACAACCCTTGTTGCCAGATGCGACGAAAGTTCGTCCTGGAGTTTCCTGAATTCAAATGGAAGTGACGGCGGCACGGAAGTCACCGGTTTTGTTTTGTGCTGATAATGCCTCACCATTTCTTCGACATT
>CAYTFT010000149.1:0-6713 GCA_964437155.1 uncultured Chitinophagales bacterium
TCAGCATTGTTACGGATGTACAGCAGGCAGCGGAAGCAGTTGCGGAGGTAGTGTAGCATAAAAAAAAGAATATCCGGCTTGCTGAATTTTTTCAAATATTAAAAACGAATTAAATTCTCAGGACACAGATAATTATTGATCTGTCCTCATCAAAAAATAATTTATTATGCCACATACAAATGCACTCGTTTTAATGGTGAAGAACCCTGTAAAGGGAAAAGTAAAAACCCGCCTTGCGAAAGATATCGGTGAAGACGCGGCGTTGAAAATATATACTAAGCTGCTTGAGCATACACAAAAAACAGTCGCAGATATCGATGCAGATAAATTTATATTTTATTCTGATGTTGTTGAACGAAATGATCTCTTTAGCAATGCTATTTATAAAAAATATGTGCAATGCAGCGGCGAGCTGGGTGTTCGTATGGATTATGCATTTTCTATTCCCTTTAAAAATGAATATAAAAATGTGGTTATGATCGGAGCAGATTGTTTTGCGCTGACATCTGCACATATTCAGCAGGCATTTGAAGGATTGAAAACACATGATTTTGTGATCGGGCCCGCTGTCGACGGCGGATATTATCTCATCGCCATGAAAAAATGGAACCGCTGGGTACTGGAAGGAAAACAATGGAGCACACCGCATCTGATGGAAGAAACAAAACAGGATATCCTTTCAAACAACGGAAAGCTGCTGGAACTCGAAACACTTCGGGATATAGATACAGCAGAAGACCTGAATCAATTTACCGAATTAAAAACAACCATTTAATGGTATATACGATAATTATAATAGCTGCATTGTTTCTCGCATTTTCAAATGGTGCAAACGATAATTTTAAAGGCGTTTCAACATTATTCGGCAGCGGCACTACCGGATTTAAACAGGCGCTGAACTGGGGAACCATCACAACACTTGCCGGATGTTTATTTTCCATTTATCTGTCGCAGGGTTTAATGAAAAATTTTTCCGGTAAGGGATTATTGCCGGATGAAACATTACAGGATCCCGCTCTCGCGATTGCTGTTGCATCCGGAGCCGCACTTACGGTTTTTCTGGCGACAAAAATCGGTATCCCGGTTTCCACCACCCATGCAATTGTTGGGGCATTGGTTGGTGCCGGGCTGATCGCTGTTGGCAGCCAGCTGAATATCAGGCAGCTCGGAGAAACTTTTTTAAAACCGTTGTTATTGAGCCCGCTGATTGCATGCGGTGCCAGTATCATTATATATTATTTTTTCAGGCAGACACGGATCTTACTTAAAGTAACTAAAGAAACTACCATTGAAGTTACCGGTCCGGATAGAGGTGATCATTTTATTGCACCTGGTATCAGCATTTCCCCACACCAAAAGGAATTTTATACCGGAAATGTTGTAGGTATCCCTGCACAAAGAATTCTTGACTCTTTTCATTTTCTGAGTGCCGGTGCAGTTGGTTTTGCACGTGGAATGAATGACGCACCAAAAATCGCAGGATTATTATTGCTTGTTCATTTTTTACCGGTTCCCTGGATGCTGATCATTGTTGCTCTTGTAATGGCATGCGGCGGACTTATCCAGTCGAAAAAAGTAGCCGATACCATGAGTAAAAAGATAACCTATATGAACCCGGGACAGGGATTCACTTCCAATCTTATTACTGCCATTCTTGTATGGTCGGCAAGCACGAGCGGATTACCCGTATCCACCACGCATGTTTCGGTAGGAGGAATTTTCGGGATCGGTATCGTTAATAAAAAAGCAGATATCCGGATGGTTGGCAAAATTTTAGGATCTTGGGTGCTTACTCTCCCGATAGCTGCATTGCTTTCAGCATTATTATATTTCATTGTATCTAATATTCTATAAATAAAAAAGTATCATACATATGTCAACATCGTATTTAGAAACGACAAAGAATGTCTATAAAGAAGCAGCAGAAAACCCGCAGGTGGGATTATGCTGTACCACCACGCCCGTATGGCAGTTGCCCGGACTCGTGATCCCGCAGAAAATGCTGGAAATGAATTATGGATGCGGCAGTACCGTTAACCCGCGCGATCTTATCAATGACCCGAATATTTTATATGTCGGCGTTGGTGGAGGAATGGAATTATTACAGTTTGCTTATTTCTCCCGCAAAAAAGGCGGCGTAATTGGCATTGACATCGTTGATGAAATGCTAAATGCATGTGATGAAAATCTGCGCGAAGCGGAAAAATTAAATCCATGGTTCAAACGCGAATTTGTGGAATTAAGAAAAGGAGATGCGTTTAATTTACCTGTCGACGACCAATCGATCGACATTGCCGCGCAAAACTGCCTGTTCAATATTTTCAGGGATGCAGATTTGGACATGGCATTGAGTGAAATGTACAGAACATTAAAAAAACACGGCCGTCTCGTTATGAGCGATCCAACCTGCGAACAATTTATTCCGGAAAATCTTCGTGCAGATGAAAAATTGCGCGCTTTATGCCTGAGCGGATCACTGCCGCTTATGGAATACATTAAAAAGATTACGGATATCGGCTTCGGCACTATTGAAGTACGTGCCAGAAGGCCCTACCGCATACTTGATCCGAAGAACTATGATACAACGGAACTAATTTTTATTGAAAGCGCTGAGATTTGTGCCATTAAGGACCCTATGCCTGCCGACGGGCCCTGCGTATTCACCGGGAAAGCTGCCATTTATTTCGGCAGTGAATCCTTTTTCGATGACCGGAACGGTCACGTGCTTATGCCGAATCAGCCCCTGGCGGTATGCGATAAAACAGCCGGTCATTTACAGGCGCTCGGCCGTGAAGATATTTTTATCTCGGGATCCACCTGGTTCTACGACGGCGGCGGTTGCTGCTGATAATATCTTTTTCTGTAAAAAAACCCGCTGCCGCCTGCGCGGGTTTTTTATTTTTATCATAGCGATAATTAATTATCTTTCGCAAAAATTCCTGCATGCCTTCTTCACACTGGTCAAATAATTCCATTATCCGCACAACCCTGCTCGTGCTTGTCACCCTTGCGGTTGTATTTGGCGTTACCTGGCTGTTCATGCAGATCACGACAATTTTATTCTATTTTATTATTGCCGCCATTATTTCACTGATCGGAAAACCGATCTGCGACCTGCTCGATAAATTGAAAGTAGGCAAGATCGGAATTCCCACATCCATGAGCGCACTCATCACAATATTTCTTTTATATGGTGTTTTATTCGGGATCGGCAGAATATTTACACCATTGGTTGTTGAACAAACAAATAATATTGCGCATATTAATACAGAACAGGTGGCAACCGGTTTACAGCAGCAGGTTGCAGCGCTGGATTCCATGATCGTGCACTTTCAGGACCCGACACAACCCGCACAGTCGGTGGAACAGATCCTGAATCAGAATATTAAGAACTGGATCACGGTTACGTCTATCACCAATATTTTCAATAATATCATGGGTGGCCTCGGAAATATTATTATCGCATTATTTTCCATCACCTTTATTTCATTTTTTTTCCTGCGGGATGAAAAACTATTTTACAATATCGTCATGATCCTTGCGCCCACGCGTTGGGAGCCGCATGCAAAACGGATCATGCATTCAAGTAAAAAATATCTTACGCGGTATTTTATCGGATTGATCATTCAGTCATTTGTTGTTTTTGCATTGATCGCAACCGGATTACTATTGCTCGGATTTGGTGCCAACAGCTGGCTCATCGCCTTGTTTGCCGGGATCGTGAATATCATTCCGTATATCGGACCCATTATCGGCATGCTGTTCGGCATGCTGATCGGTATCGCCACAAACCTGAGCGTGGATCCCACCTTTGATATCACCCCTTTGCTTATAAAATTATTTATACTGTTTCAGGGTGTGCAGCTGATCGATAATTTTATTTCACAGCCGGTTATATATTCTAATTCCATCAAGGCCCATCCGCTGGAGGTCTTTTTTGTGGTTCTCGTTTTCGGCTCTCTGGCAGGTATCCCGGGTATGATCGTCGCAATGCCGGTCTACGCTTTCTTCCGCATAATCGCAAAAGAGTTTTTCAGCGAGCTCAAGATCGTGCGTAAAATGACTCAGGGAATGGAAAGCTGATACAATTCCTCCGGCAGTATACAGTTCTTCTTCAACGGACAGATCCTGCCAGGTAATGGGGATTTGTGCATTTGCAACTTCGGGAGAAAATTTTCATCTTTATAGACCGTTCTCCTGCAAATCACAGACACGACACCTAACCTAAAAATTGTATCATGAGAAAAAATTTCAGCACCCTGATTTTAATTGTACTTGCCGTATGCGAAACCGGAATCCGGGCATACGCTCAACAACCGGAATTGCGCCCGGTGGCAAAAACAATTGCCGAATCAAAAAGCAGCGCAACACCTTTTAAAAAGACACAACCATTATTGAAAGCAAACGATGTTGCTTACAAAGCAACCGCCGAATTATTTGCACACGACATTACGTTTGCAAAAATGGATGTAGCCGAGATCCATCAGCTGTATTCAACAAGAAATGCCGCACTGGAACTTACGATTCCGTATAAAAATAATACAACCATTACGCTTGATCTTGTGCAGGTAAACATTTTTGGTGATGGGTTCGCAGTGGTGACCAGCGAAAGCAATAACCAGCCGGTTGATTATGTTCCGGGTGTTTATTATCAGGGAACGATCAAAGATGATCCGAATTCCATTGCAGCGATCAGCATTTTTGAAAACGAAATAATGGGTATTGTTTCGAATGACGGAGAAGGAAATATCAATATCGGAAAATATGGCAAAGGGAATGTAGATGATTATATGATTTATTCAGACAGAGATATAATTGTGCCGAATGATAATGCCGGTTGTGCAACATATGACGATCCCTCCTATGCAGATGAATTACAGGAAATGCTGGCAGGCGGGGGAGATTCAAGGATCAGCAAATGCCCTGCTATTTATTTTGAAGCAGATTATCAGCTCTATCAGAATAAAGGCAGCGTGACCAATACGACTAATTATATCACAGGCATCTACAATAACTCTGCAGTGATATACAACAATGAATATGTCCCTACAACTGTGTCAACAATTTTTGTATGGACAACAAGCGACGGATATTCGTCTGCATCTTCATCTGCAGCGCTGGATGATTTCATGAATTATCGCACTTCCTTCACAGGTAATATTGCACACCTTGTTGCTCTTGATCCGGGCGGACTGGGTGGTGTTGCAGCTACTATCAACGGATTGTGTAATCCTTATAAATATTGTTACAGTGATATTGAATCCACCTATTCTGATTTCCCGACATATAGCTGGACTGTTATGGTAGTTACACATGAAATGGGACATTTATTTGGCAGTTATCATACACAAAACTGCTCATGGATTGGCGGTGCAATTGATAATTGTTATACTACGGAAGGCGGATGTTCACCAGGGCCAACACCAACAAGCGGTGGAACGATCATGAGTTATTGTCACCTCACCGGATATGGAATTAATTTTAATAATGGCTTCGGTGTTCAGCCGGGAAATGCTATCCGCAATACGATTTCCGCTGCTGCCTGTGTAGCCACATGCGGAGCCGCACCTACTTATTGTTTATCTAACGGCGCACTCACCGGTCGCGGATATATCAATTCAGTTGTAATGGGTGGAATTACAAATACTTCCGGAAATAATGCCGGATACGGAAATTATACCGGCACTACAATGACATTAACTGCAGGCGGAACCGCATCCTTTACACTTACTCCCGGATATCCTGCAACAACATACTCTCAAAACTTTTCTATTTTCATTGATTATAATCACGATTATGATTTTGCAGATGCCGGAGAAAATGTATATAACTCCGCAGCAGTTACAGCTGCCGTCAGCAGCAGCTTCGTAGTTTCTGCAACAGCAACCGGTACTACCAGAGTTCGGATTTCCATGAAGAATGGCGGTTCACCTACATCCTGCGAAAATTTCAGCTATGGTGAAGTGGAAGATTATACGGTTACATTTATCGGCGGTGGTGTTACTTATTGCGCAAGCAACGGAATTAACGCAGCTTCAAAATTCATTGATTATGTCGGGTTCGGAACTTTAACACGCACTTCTGCTAGTGACGGCGGTTATTATAACGGTACCGGCTTAAGTACAAACGTTGTTAAAGGTTCAAGCTACACACTTACTTACAGTGCAGGATTTTCCGGCGGCATTACGCAAATGTACTGGTCCGCATGGATCGATCTGAATATTGATGGAAACTTCAGCGGAAGTGAATTATGCCTTCAGCGAAAAGTAACCACAGGATCAAGTCTGACTAAAAATTTCACCATTCCAACGACAGCATCCACCGGACTCACACGTATGCGCGTGAGTTGTAAATATGGTGCATATCCAACTGCATGCGAATCGTTTGCGGAAGGTGAAGTGGAAGATTATTCGGTAAATATTATGCCGGCACTTCCATCCGGTGAACAGGCGGATTATACAATGCATATTTATCCGAATCCTTCCAACGGCTTGTATAATCTCCAATATACAAATGCCTTTAATGGCGGTATAAGAATGGAGATTTTTGATATTACAGGAAAAAATATCAGAAGCGAACAAATCGAAGGATATAACGGAACTGTGATTATAGATATTAATATGGTTCCTGATGGATTATATTATGTAAAAACGACTTTAGCCGACGGACAAACCGTGGTGAAAGAAATTGTTAAGCAATAAATAAATACATTA
>CAYTFT010000150.1:0-6687 GCA_964437155.1 uncultured Chitinophagales bacterium
AGATTTAAAATTTAAAAGGCCACTGTAATAAAATTTTCCTTTTGCAAGTTTTCCTCCTAAATAAGCCATTGGTAAATAGGCAAGTGCCAGATCGGTAATATTGAACCAAAGCGGCGAGGGCAATTGAATTACATTGAGAATTCCGCCGACAAGAAAACAGATACCAATGATGAGTGCGAATCGCATTTTATTCGTGTCCGCAAATTTAGCAGCGATCCATGCGCCCAGCAGGGTGCCGAGTGCGTGGGCGAGAAAGGGTATCAGAAAATGTTTCGGTTCCATCAGGGGCATAGCCTGCTTCAGTCCTTCCATGGTGGTGAGGTCGGATCCTGCAGGAGGCGGAATGATCGAACTGCTGATCATGATAAGGCCCATGTTGAGGATGCCGCCAATCAGAAGGCCGGCAACTACGGCGAGAATGTTTTTTACTTTCGGGTTCATGTGATTGAGTTTTAATTGTGATGATTGAATAGTAAGTATGCTGAAATTATGTGTATTATAGAATGGTATTATTCGACACCCTGCTGCGCCAGTATTTTTTTGATAAGCACTATTTGTCCTAGATGATAATGCAGATGTTCGGTCATGCCCGCGATGTTCCGATATACAGTACCATATTTTTCATCTGCAAAAAGATCACTGAATCTTTCGTCAGATAAATTTTCAATTAGTAAAACAGCTTTTTTTGCATCAGCCCATGCCTTGTTCAATATATTGTTCCAGTCTTCCTGTCCTACTATTGGCGGCAGATTAAAACTATATGCATCCTTTGCCTCCAGCGGTCCGCCTTCCAGCACTTTTATCAGCGCATCAATATAATAGGTCATGTGAAAGGTAAGCACTGCTATCGTATTGAAATCATATACTTTGGTGGTAGCCTGTTTCCACGTGATGTCTGATAAAGTTTCCTTCAGGTTGGAAACGGTCCAGTTCCCGCCGAAGTAGACGTCATTTAATTGTTTGGCAACTTGTTTTGCAATGGACATAATGAAAAATTATTTTAAGATCCGTATAAAGTTAATATGTGCTTCAGTCTGTCTTTCTTTTCCTGTCCTTGGTGTATAAAATATTTGCGAAATATTTCGGCGATGCAAACACAAAGAACATCAGCGCATATAATATCATGGGTATTACTGAAGAAAAAAGACAGATTATAAAGGCGACCAATGTATAAAAAATGGAATACAGATAAGTCTTTTTATATGCCCGGTAAAATGGCATGTCGTTTTCATCGATGAAATGATGTTTATAAGCATACTGACAAATTGCGTAGGCGGCTATCGAGATCAGGAAATAATTAAATCCGTAAATCGCCACGGCTGTCCGCGGTTCCTTTTCCAGATACTCGGCGAGAATTGCAGTAGGAAAAGGTGTCAGCGTTACTACAAATAACAGGAATCCGTTCACCCACATGAACCGGATATCTGTTTTTTTTACGTATTCCATGGCAAGATGGTGATTGATCCAGCAGACAAGAATGGTGATAAATCCGATCGTAAACGCGAAAAAGGATTGCCAGTGTTCTTTAAAAATGGAGAGAATGCTTGCTTCTTCACCGGGATGCAATGTGGTGATCAACTCGAGTACGAGCAATGTGATCGCAATGGCAAAGACACCATCACTGAATGCTTCAACGCGGGATGTCTCTTTCAGATTATGTTCTTTTTGTCCTTGTCTCATGCGTTCTGTTAATTACGTGTGACGATTAATTACGCCTGCAGGGAACGGCAGAAATAAAATTTCATTATGGATGAAATTAACCATCTGTCGCAAACAAATTTAATCCAAATTAAATATCCTTGCAACTCCTAGGGTTGCAATTGAAATGCATCGAAAATCGGTGAATAAGGCGGTAATGTCGGGATATGCAGAAATTTAAATTACCTGCCCTGCTAAAATGCTTTTTTGCATTTTCACAATTTTTTCTGAAACTGATCCGTGATCACCGGTAACATCAACCACGAAAATACCTGCACCCGGAATTAAATTGCTGAAATCAATCCGCAACCGATTATTTCCGGCAGGTAAATATCCGTTATACAGATCTGCAATATATCTTCCGGAAATATCGTATAAACGGATACTGATATTATCACCTTGCAGAAGGGAAACGGATAGTTCCGCAAATTGCACTACAGGGTCCGGGGCAATGGAAAGAGTGGTATACGCAGAAATATCTTCCGTTGAAACAACTTCAAGAGCGGTCACACGCATATTATCTGCCATAAAGATGACGCCGTAATCCCCGCAGGTTGGCGGTGCACTTTCGTAATGCACGACCACACTGTCAAATCCGGCAGCATTATTAAAGCTTAATGTTTCGGAAGGCCATGTCCCCGGACTCGCAGCAGTTGCAGTTGCTGTTCCGGTAAAGACTCCGTTTTTAAACGCAGTTACGCGCATGGTAGCGGCATCATCACATCCCAGTTCCTGACAGGCATATAGAATGGAAAAATCGGTTATATCCTGATCAAAACTGATGAGCAGATCAGCAAGAAAAACACTGCCCGGATAGATACAATTTCCGGTAAAGCCGGCGGGTGCAAATCCCATGGTGGCTGCATCCTGAATTGAATAACTTTCACCCGTGCCTGCAAAATGCGCTGTGATGCCACCCGCAGTCTGATCGATCGGGAAAGGTGTAAATGCCGGCGCAGAGTTAAAGTCAAAAAGTATATCCTGCGCTGCAACAGGGTTATTTATTTGTATGCCTACAACAGCCAGAGAAACAATAGCAACTGAAAAGCATTTTTGAAACGGAGAATTAAGGATGGCTTGATACGGGTTTTTCATAATAGCAGGAATTTGACTATAAGAAAAACAAATTTTAACCCCTTATAATTCGTATTGCACAATTATTATTTTCCTGCAGTATGCCCTGTTATACCACCACTTCCTTCTTGTTCTTTTTGATCACTCTGCGCAAAAGATAATGTTCAATTGTTTTGTTCACGGGTTCAAGTGAGAATATGATCGCGACCTTAATGCAAATGGATAGTAAATAATTATCACTTGCAAACAGATGCAGTATATGTTCAAGAATTCTGTCCTGGAAGATGAAAAGGATAATACCGATCCCCAGTGTAAAGGCGCGTGCCTTTTTATTAATTTTTGCAAGTGTGAGTTCATCGATCGTTTCCTGCAGTTCAATATTTTTTTGTTCGATCTCTATTTTCTGCGCTTTGATAATGGTATTTTCTTTTTCTGTCTGCTTCGCCTGAAACAGCCGGACCTGATTTTTTACTTTTCTGTCCAGGTCCTCATGATTCACATCCTCCCGTATCTCGTGATAGGATTTGAAATGCGCAAGACTCTTCGGCATTTCGCCCATGCCGAGATAAATATCCGACAGTAACTGGTGGATCTGGTAAGCTTTGACTTTCACACCGATCTCCTCTGCGAGTTTTAACGCCTTCTGCAATACGGTAATGGCATCATCGAATTTTCCCTGCTTGCTGTAAATTTCTCCGAGGTTTATCAGATTTGTGATGGAACCGTTTGCAATATTCAATTCTTGTCTGATCGCAAGCGCTTCCGTATTATAGCAGATCGCCTGACTGTAATCACCCATCTTAAAATAATAATCGCCGAGATCAGTCAGTCCACGCGCCCTGAATGTAAATTCCGTATTTTCATCGCAGAGGTCAAGCGCTTTCTGATAATTTTCCAGCGCAAGTGTGAAATTTTTCTGCTTCATATACACGGAGGCAATTCCATTAATTATTCTGGCGCCCATTGACTGAATGCCTGCAGGAAAATCAATTGCAAGTCCCTGGTGAAAGAGTTTCAGTGCTTCTTCGAAATGGCCCGTATCTGCGTATAATCCGCCGATCCAGTAACAACCGATAATGGCATACATTTTAAATTTCCCGGATTTCAGCAGTTGTTCTAAACCCGGAAGTCCGAATTTTAAGGCAAGATCAAATTCACCGGTCGACCGGTGTACATAACCAATGGTGAGGGTGCACGCCGCAATGCCATCTTCATTATGCATTTTTGCAAACAATTCACGCGCAATGTTCAGCCGCTTTAAGGCGCTGTCAAAATTATCTCCAAGGAAATCGATGGTACCGAGCGACAAAATGGATAATACATATAAATCAGGATGTTCTGTCTGATGTGCCGTTGCCCAAGTGCCGATTTCTTCCATTAATGCGACACCTTCCGGCAGATGTGCGATGGCCGTGAAATTTACATAGAGTGTTTCAAATAATTCATCCTGTACCTTGAAATTGCCTTTTTTGATCTCTGCGAAAAGTTGTTCGATCTTTTGTTTGGGAGTCATGGTGTTTCAAATTAATGAAGGATACGTTGATCCGTGAAAAAATGCCTGCATAAAATCCGATGCACAGTCTTTGGACCGCGGAATATCGTATTTAAAACTACAATGATTGTCGTTGATCTGCAACTGCCGTTTCCGGCGGGATTTTCATTTCAGTCATTTAATCCCATCCCTTTCAATATCCGGGGCATACATTTCTCCACTCTTGCAGTTCTTGTTGCAGATTGTTTTGGTGAAGAAAAATGCAGGAGATAGGCACGCTGCCTGCCGGGTGTCAATGCGAAAAATGCTTTTTTCAGTGCAGCGGAACGATCCAGTTGCTTCCTGAATTCCGCAGCCATTTCAAATTCTTCGGGTTTTTTGAGCTGCACTTTCAGCCCGGCTTTTTCCACCTCAATGGCTTCATAGATATATGCTTTAATAACGGGCGCAAGTGTCTTTATATCTTTTAATTGTGTGAAGCGGATCTGGCGCGCTGCTTGTACATTCTTTGTCTGTTGTATCAGTATATGGTCCGTGTCTTTTAATAAAGCACCTTTGAAAAACAGCAGCGCGCAATATTCTTTAAATACATGTATGAGGACAATATTATTGTTGTTGCTGGTGTAACACGGGGAACCCCATTTCAATTCCTCGGTCAGATGACAATCCAGGATGATCTTTCGTAAAGCGGATATTTCTTTCTGCCATTTAATTGATTTTTCAAAATAAAAATCAACTTTCGGGTTTGCTTCAGATTTTGCCATAGGTGACAGGACTTAATTTTTAAATGTATTTACGGTTTGTGCAGGCAGAAATAAATTCTATTTGATGTTGAATAAATTATTAGTGTTGGCGGGGACAACAACAGCGGATAAAATATTGCGGGAACACATCAACCGGATATATCAAACCTTCAGCGAGCCGCGAAATCCTCTTGCCGCATAATAAGACTCAGCGCCGTTATGGTACACAAAAACATGATCATACCGGCGATCGCAGAAAATGGCGCCGCCACGCTCTCTGATCGCATCGGGTGTTTTTACCCAGCTTGATGTTTTTGTATCGAAGGCGCCCAGTTGCTGTAATGCGCGATATTCTTCTTCCGTTAAAATTTCAATGCCAATTTCATCTGCCATATCCAGGGCGCTGTTCTTTGGTTTATGTTCTTTACGGGCATCCAGCGCTTCGCGGTCGTAGCATACGCTTCTGCGGCCGGCCGGACTTTCCGGTGCACAATCATAAAAAATTATTGCGCCGGTTTTTTTGTCCTGTCCGACTACATCCGGTTCACCGCCGGTCATTTCCATTTCACCGAGCGACCATAATTTCTCCGGATGTGCAACAAGTCGTTCCTTCACTTTTTCCCAGGCAATTCCTTTATGCCGTTGCATGTTTTTTTCGAAACGTGTTTTAAGCGTGCGTAACAGTGCTTCGGCATCTGCTGCGGGTAATTTCTTTGTTGGTTTCATGCGTGCATGTTTTATTTAATACATTTATGTTTTTCAATTAATAAATCAACCTGATCGGTTTATAGTTTTATAAACTTCTTTCTGTAATACGCTTCACCACATTTTACTTCAATATAATACAATCCGGGTATCAGAGCGCTGACATCTGCAATTGAATCTGCGAGCATACGAAAATGCATTTCCGCACCGGTTGTATTAAATATGCGCACCTCGCTCCTTGCTGCTGAATTCATTTTCAAATGTAATGCAGATGTTGCAGGATTCGGAAATACGGAAATCGCATCCGGTTCATTTTTATTTTCTTCTGTGGAAACATTCGACACCAGAATAAGTTTGGCGAGAAAAGGAGATTCAATTCCGACAAGTGTGAGTGAATCATATCCGACCACAAACGGATCTGCAAGAAAATCGCCGGTGACATAAATAAATCCGATAGAGGTAACTGCCAGACTGCTCTGATCATCACCGCCGCTGGCGAGAGATTTTCCCCAAAGCGGAATTCCATCCGCATTACATCCGATCACATACATGGGATCTGACGCAGGATTCTCGCAGGCATTCAGCACAAGTGTATCCATCGTGAGCTGAACAGAATCCATTTCTCCCGATATATAAATATTGCTGCTGAGATCAGTGGCAACCGAAAATCCTCTTGCGGCGCCGCTTGCAGAATTAATTCCTTTTGCCCAAAGCGCATTTCCTAATGTATCATACGCGGTAAGAAATCCATGGAAATTTGATGTTGCTGATGGCAGTGTAAATGTTTCAAATGTGGTTTCACCTTTATGGAATCCGGTGGTGAGCACTTTCCCTGAAGGGGTGCATGTAACGGACCATGATTCTGTTAATCCGCCTGCAACGCCTGTTGATTGTCTCGCCCATTTCGGTGTGCCGTCGGCGCTGTATTTAACCAGAAACGCATCTTCCATGGAGGCAGACATCGAAAGCGAAAGT
>CAYTFT010000151.1:0-6667 GCA_964437155.1 uncultured Chitinophagales bacterium
TTACCGTTGCGCCGGAAGCGATATAACTGATACAATCACCCGAAGCGTCGAGCATCGGGTAAACATTTACACCAATACCTTCACCCCCTTTTCCGACTATAGAGCGACCATAACCCAGTGCAACCGATACAGCACCATATGCTTGTCCGGGCTGAATTGCAACCGGTAATTTCACTTCTTTTCCATTAACCGAAAAAGAGACCATATCACCGTGGATGAGGTCATTATCTGCAGCCCATTTGGGTGATACGCTTAAATAATTATCCCATGTGATCTTGGAAACCGGGTCCGGTAATTCATGTAACCACGGGTTATCAGCATAGCGTCCGTCGCCAATCGCGATGGATTCATAAAACTGCACCTCAAGTCCGTTGGCCTTTTTTGCAGCAGATAAAATTCCATTTGCTGCAGACGAAACATCACCGCCCATAGCCGGCATTTCGTCCATCATCATATTATTATGTACTCCTGTTGCGGCCACGATCGCAGCCATAGTAGTTGCTGCCATTTGCAAACCACCGGGTTGATACAGACCTACCTGTAATGCCTTATTAAAGGATGTTGCTGCATCAGCAGAACCAGCCAGCGGGCCTTCAGCCCATGACTGCATAAGGAAATCATGATACGTAATTGTGTTCCCGCTCCAGAGCAATAATGAATCCTGCATCTGACGCGTATCGAATAAATTATGGATGGTGGGCTGTGCCAGAGAGAATAAACCTGTTTTAGGTTGTGCATCATTCCATGATTCAAGGAAATGTGAATCCGGACAAATATATCTGCAGGCATTTGCAGTTTCATTCATATTACCTGCGAATGAAACAGACATTTCTGCCTTAGCAATTGCGGCTGCAAATTCAGCACCCATCGGATGATCAAATACTGGGTTGCAATCGTATACCATCAGCACATTTACCTGACCACCGTTTAATTCTTTCACCAGTTGCTTCACACTGTTATCATCTCCTTCACGCATTCTGTTTGCGTTATCAAAAGATAATGTATGTCCATAATTGCCAAGCGCTTCATTAATAGCATTTACGATCAGTTGCACATGCATATCATTGCATCCGCTTACAACCAGCGATTGTCCGCTGTTTTTCTTCAGCCATTCCGCAGCTTCCTTTAATCTTGCTGCAGCAGCCTGATCTTTCAGTCCTGCACCACCGGAAACATTGCTTCCGGTAACTGCATCATACAGGTTTAATGCAACAATTCCCAATTCAGAGGGTAATACAGGAATACGATAATCGGCATTTGATCCGGTGAGCGAAAGTCTGCTTTCAAACTGATAATGACGGCTCATTTCGGCATTTGCCTTGGATACTTTTCTGTTTTTGATATAGCCTTTGGTAAATTCAATCGGCGATATCCAGGTACCGAGGAAATCTGCATCTATACTCACGATCACTTTTGCTTTACTGAAATCGTGATCTGCAATTTCCATTTTATTTTTTGTAGCCATATTCGCCATCAGCATTCCTGAATAGGAAATGGCATCATATGCATATACTTTAGTATTCGGATATTTTTCTGTGAATTTGGCGAACACCTTTTTAGTTGAAGGGCTCATTACTGAAGAGGTGAGAATTCTCACATTCGCATTCGGGTTGGCAGCAAGTTTTCCGGTTATTGCCTTGTCCACTTCTTCCCAGGATGCATTGGTAAATCCACGTTCCCCTTTCACCATCGGATTTCTAAGGCGGCTCGTATCATACATGCTCAGCACACTTGCCTGTACCCGGGCGGAAGTTCCTCCCATGGTAACTTTTGAATCCTTGTTTCCTTCAATTTTGATCGGACGGCCTTCACGGGTCTTGACAAGAATACTACAGTAATCTCCTCCGTTTGCAAAGGTTGAAGCATACCAGGTAGAAACACCGGGAGTAATATCTTCCGGTTTGAAAATATAAGGAGCCACCTTTTTAACCGGTATTTCACAACCTGCTGCTACAGTTGCAGCCGTAAGGCTGAAACCCATCATTTTGAGGAAATCACGACGGTTGGAGGACGTGTGATCATTTTTGCTGTCGAAAAATTCAGCAGGTATTTCATCATGAAACTCATTTTGCGTGAGCTGCACAAATTCCGGTTCCTGGTTTAACTCTTCAAAGCCTTTCCAGTACTTTTTTTCTGCCATTTGGTTATGGTTAGAATTTTAAAGATTAGTTCAAATTATTAATAATGACATTTCTGACACTCCGTAGCGCCAATATCGGCGGCTTTTACATTCTGTATCTCTCCGTTCTTCAATTTTTCATGGAGGACCTCATACGGCTTATAGAATTCATTGGTAGTGAAATTCACATTTGTATTTCTGTGGCAGTTCACGCACCATCCCATTGAAAGATTTTCCATTTGCTGAACAACATCCATTTCCTGGATCTGTCCGTGACAGGTCTGGCATTCCAAACCTGCAACTTTTACGTGCTGTGAGTGATTGAAATATACATGGTCAGGAAGGTTATGGATCTTGGTCCATTCGATTGGCTGTGCTTCCTTTTCAAATTTCATGGTTTCTTTATTGAAACCGATATAGCTGTAAATTTTTGCGATCTCCTTATCATATACTGCCTTTGGATAATTTGGATCTTTTCCGTTCACACCCTGAATATTATAATGGCAGTTCATACAAGTGCTGAGAGAAGGAATTACGGCAGCTTTGCCCCTTTCTGCACCTACATGGCAATACCGGCAATCGATTTTATTGATGCCTGCATGTACTTTATGCGAAAATGCAATCGGCTGTGTTGGTGAATAACCCTGCTGACGGCCCAGAGAGGTAGCGCTGTCCCACATCGCAACACTTAACCAGGAAAGCAGTAATAATACAATAAGTCCAACGAGAGGGCGATATTTCCTTTTACGCCAGAAGGGTGTTTTATCCCGGTCAGGCTCATCGAATTTCTGCCTTACCATGCCATCGAGATGGCGGGCAGTGCGGCTTAAAATAAATGCGATGAATATTAATGCAATAATGAGAATCCAATAGAGAGTGGTATTGTCTTGTTTAGGCGCTTCACCAATTGTGCCGGTTCCTCCTGCCGGTGCCTGTGCCTCGGCCTGTAATCTCGCACCTTCTGTGGTTATGAAAGCAAGGATATCTGCGATATCAGCATCCTGTAATTCAGGAAACGCAGGCATGATGCTGTTATATTGCTTGAACAGATCATTTGCATATTTATCACCGGTTCCTAAAAATCCCTGTGAATTCTTAATCCACTTGTAAAGATTGGTAGTATCAGCCCAGCGGTCCTTGACACCCATCAAGGCCGGACCCGTCATCTTTTTATCGATAAGATGGCATCGCTGACATTTACTTTGGAACAGAACTTTACCCTCCGCTGCACCTGCAAATGAAGTATTCGCGGTGAAGATCAATGATAAGAACAGTATACTTGTTAGGAGGCGTGTAATAATCGTCGGCTTCTTATTCAGCACAATCCTGGATTTTTTGGTTAAGGTAATATTTGGATTTTATAAACCCGTGCAAAACTAAATACCAGAGTTCAAAACTTTACATTTCTTTTAAAAAAATTTTTACACTTTTTAACTACCTGCAAATACGACTAAAACGCTTGCGGCACTAAGGGTGTAGAAAATGTTTAGACGGAGTCTAAATTAGTTTTTTGGTTTATCCACAATCCTGCGACAGACATGATGCAACCCTTTCAGTTCTGGTGGCATAATTTTTTTATCGAGTAGTTTTAACCCGAAACCGGATACATTATGAGAAAAATAATTTACGCCTGCATTACTGTTTTACTGGTCAGTTCCGGATGCAAAGTCGCAGAAAAGGAATTCAGAAAAGGCAACTACGATGAAGCCATCAATATCTGTGTCAAAAAGCTGATAGACAACCCGGATAAAGCTGAGTATATAGTTGTCCTCGAGGAGGCCTTTGCAAGGGCCAACGGGGAAGATCTCGCAATGATTGATGCATTGAACAGGGAAGGACAGCCCGACAGGTGGGAGGAGATTTATTATCTGTATAATGATATCAATATCCGGCAAAATAAGATCAAACCCCTGTTACCGATATACCTGGGCAAAGAAGAACGCGATGCTGAGTTCAATTTTGTGAATACGCTGGACCAGATGAACAACGCAAAAAAGAATGCTTCTGCTTACTGGTATGCGAAGGCAAGCGAGAATTTAAAGACAAATGATATGTATAAGGCCCGCGATGCCTATTGGGACCTGCAGAAAATACAGGGATTTTATGGTGATTATAAAGATGTTGATGACCTTCTTGTAAAAGCCAAAATTAAAGGGACCAACGATGTATTGTTCGTCATAAAAAACAATTCGGGTGCAACACTGAGTTATGATGTTTCCAGAGCTATGCAGGATATCAGCCTGGAGAATAACTACGGGCAATGGTATGAGATCCATACAAAAATGCCTGAATCTGCTCTGGAATTCACTATTGAACTGAGTCTGAAACAGATCGAGGCATTTCCTGAAAAGGTTTCAACTAAAATGTATACCGATTCAAAACAAATCACGGACGGGTATGAATTTCAGTATGATGATCAGGGTAATATCGTGAAAGACAGTCTGGGAAACCCGGTGAAGGTTCCTGACTACAAAACAATCACAGCGCAGGTAACTGAAACCTGGCAGGAAAAAGTTGCTACCGTTGGCGGTGAAATCCGTTACATCGATAAAACTGGAAAAACTGTGAAAACAGTACCCTTGAAAAGTGATGGCGTGTTCCAGAATTATTATGCTGCAGCCTCCGGATATTACGAAGCCCTCAGTCAGGAATCAAAAAACAAGCTCGGCGGAAAACCAATGCCATTCCCCGGCGACAATGAGATGATCATTCAGGCGATGCAGGTATTTGAAGCGCAGTTGAATGATATTATTCACGGGTATAATGAGGATATTCTGAATCAATAATTTCTGTGCAGGTGGTTTAACCGGCCGCTGCTTAATTTCTGTAACGCAACAGCAAATCTGTACAAAGGGCAATTTGTAATTTCACCCCATGAAATTGATCAGGACGAAACCGTTTATTGTGTGTTTGCTTGCATGCATTTTAAGCATCGGGGAAATAAATGCCCAGCATTTCACGATCAGCGGATATGTATCCGACAAAAGTTCCGGGGAAAAGCTGATCAATGCGAATATATTTAACGGAAAAACATACGAAGGCACCATCAGCAATGAATACGGATTCTACAGTATAACATTACCGGCCGACAGTGTGCATTTACAATTTTCGTATATCGGATTTACTACCGGTTCCTCTTCATTTTTTTTACATGCCGATACCATTATCAATATTTCACTGGAACCCTCTCTGCTATTAAAGGAAGTAGTAATAAGTGCTGATAAAAATTCGGAGCAATTTCAAAATCGCACACAAATGAGTGCGATTGAAATTCCCATTGAGCAAATTAAATCATTACCTGCGTTTTTAGGCGAGACCGATCTGCTCAAGGCATTACAATTATTGCCGGGTGTTAGCGGCGGCACCGAAGGAACGAGCGGCATATTTGTGCGCGGCGGTTCACCCGATCAGAATTTAATTTTACTCGATGGTGTTCCCGTGTATAATGCATCCCATCTCTTCGGTTTTTTCTCTGTTTTTAATGCAGATGCCATTAATAAAGTAACGCTGATAAAAGGCGGATTTCCAGCGCGGTACGGAGGAAGGTTATCGAGTGTAATTGACATCCGCATGAAGGAAGGCAACATGCATGAAATACACGGCGAAGGATCGGTTGGCATTATCGCATCAAGGCTCACGCTAGAAGGCCCGATCAAAAAAGATAAGACCTCTTTTATCATTTCCGGCAGGCGTACTTACATTGATCTTATCACGCGGCCCATCCTGCAAATTCAAAGTCCGGAAGAAACCCAGGGATATTATTTCTATGATCTCAATGCAAAGATCAATCATAAAATTTCTGATCATGACCGCGTTTATTTAAGCGGATATTTTGGCCGCGATAAAGCATATTTTAATCACTCCTATCAATATGATGAAGACACGCACCGTGATGAGGAAAGCGGAATTTTCTGGGGCAATGCAACGGCTGTTGCACGCTGGAACCATGTGATCAATCAGAAAACTTTCAGTAATCTGACGGGTACTTTCACGGATTATAAATTTGATATTTATTCCAATTACACAGATGAGAATACCGATGGCACAAATACCTATCTCGGTTTCGAATATTTTTCCGGAATTTACGACTGGGCATTAAAATATGATCTTGATTTTATTCCTGCGCCCGAGCATTATCTGAAGTTCGGGGCGGGTGTTACATATCATACATTTGAACCGGGTGCCACACAATTTGAAACCGATGATCCGAATGTTGCAGAAGAAGCATTTGAACTTGCATCGGATAATGTGTATGCCACCGAATTTGACCTGTATGCCGAAGATGACTGGGAGGTAAACAACCGATTTAAATTAAACGGTGGTTTACATGCATCCGGATTTCTGGTAAACGGTGTTTTTTACCGCTCGCTGCAACCGCGGATCAGCGCGCGCTATTTAGTTACACCGGCCCTTTCGGTGAAAGCTTCTTTTAATACCATGACACAGTATATTCATTTATTGACCAATTCGGGGATCGGGCTGCCAACCGATCTCTGGGTGCCTGCCACTGACAGCGTCCCACCGCAAAAAGCAATACAACCCGCCGTG
>CAYTFT010000152.1:0-6662 GCA_964437155.1 uncultured Chitinophagales bacterium
GAAGATTTACGAATTTAAAATTTTACCTCTATGGTTGGTAATATATTGCGTAATATTTAAGTAAATATTGTGTTAATCACTATTTTTAGGGACGAAATTCACGGAAAACCGTTAATCAATCTTACCAATTACAGATATCAATTTCGCGTGACAAAACCTTATTTCCAAGTCGATTTGAGTGAATTGACAGTTTTTCAGGGCAAAATGACACTTCTTTTTAGTGAACTGATATTTCAATGAACCTAACGCGGAGGTCATTCCTCCCGGGTAGTGCATTCGTCTGAAGCAAATAAAGAAAGCCTGCACCATTTTCTGGAAGCAGGCTTTTGATAAACACACAAAAGGGGAATGTGCATTAGTTAAAGCGGGCAATGTTATGCATTCACATCAGCCATTGGGCCGATATCCTCTTTCACGTCAGCGATAGGCTGATTCAAATAGAAACCGCTGAAGTCTGCCTTAGATTAAATGTGGAGTACAATTTTATTCTGCTGCATTTTTTTCCCGCCCGAGTGCAACAGATAAAGTGACAGATAATACATTATCGATCACGATGGTTTGTGTGTTATCATAAAACCGATAGGCAACATCAAATTCGGCAGATTGAAAGGTTATTCCGGCGCCGAGTGAAAAAAATGATCTTCCGCCTTTTGTGGGATGCTCATAAAAATAGCCGCCGCGGACAAATAAACGATCCTCGAAATTATATTCCATACCGGAACCAACGGTGATTTCATGTAATTCTTCTGACATGCCGCCCGGCGCATCATTGAAAGAATGGAGCATACCGGAAAATACCGATGCATCACTGAGTGATAATGTAGGCACGAGCAATTTATTAATATCAAGTGCAAACATAAAATGGCCCGTTGTATTTATTTTCGATGTAACGGCCATTCCAAGGCTCAGATTTGTCGGGATGAATAATTCAAACTCGGGATATCCGTATTGTGTTTTCCCGCCGATATTGGAAATAGCAATGCCGAAGGTGAAATCTGAAGGGGCATTTAAAAATGTTACATCCTTTTTATATAAACAGGAAATGTCGGCGGCGATATCCGATACCGGCTGAATTTCCACACCGTTTACGATGGCACCTTTTGAAAGTGTAGAATATATATATTTCAGGGTGACGCCTGCAGCAAAATTTTCTGACAGTCGCCGACTGTAATTGCCATCCACCGCCAGCTCATAATTATTGGATGTTACCAATGGCGAACCGCTTGGCGTCATTACGGTTGTGCCGCCGAGCGAATTATAGCGCATACCGGCGCTCCAGGTATTTTTATCATCTATCTGCTGGTAGCCGGATAATCCCAGTAATGCATTGCCGCTTCTTTTATAATCCAGAGAAACGCCACCGGTATTTTCCATGAAAATATTTGCGGAAGCATTTGAATAAATATTTCCGGAATTCAATTGTGCGGTTCCTGCATCGCCCATTGCCGATATCCGTGCATTGGGTGCGATCCGCAAAAAGGGGAATGCAGTGTAAATATAATTTTCGAGCGGTGTGACAAATGTTTGCGCATGCGAAACGTATGTCGATACCAGCAGAAGACAAATTATGCAACCGGTTTTGATCATGCTTCAAAATTAAGGGATAAAATAATATCCTTCTGTGATAAAAAACGATGCTCCAATGTTGAGAAATGCAGATATCATCCGCCGGCGATCCTGCGTATCATATTTCTGAAAATAAAAAAATGGAAGGGCAGCATAAGATACCAGTAATTTCTGCCCATGATGCCATGTGGCCGGAAAGTGGCCGTTTGTTTAAGAATATATTTATTGTGATGCCGGATGATGGAAAATTCCAGCCACGCTTCACCGGGTAATTTCATCTCGGCAAATAAAAGTAAACGATGATTTTTTCTGTCGGCAAGAATCACCCGCCAGAAATCCAGTGCATCACCGGGTTTTAATTCATTCATATTTGTTCTCCCGCGGGTAAGACCCACACCGCCGAACAATTTATCTATCACACCCCGGAGCCTCCATAAACTATCGGCATAATACCAGCCCTGTTTCCCGCCGATACCAAAAAATCGGTCCGTCACTTCTTCCACTTTATCCCCGCTGATATATCTCCATTTGCGGTCGCGGTAACATCCGTGCACCGGAACTTCAATATAATTATTAATATCGAGATGATGGAGGCTGCTCGACGATGCATCTTTCCATGACGATATTACCATATTCTGCCGGATCATCTGAAACGCAAGACGAATTGCATCCTTATACAAAATCAGCTCCATCGGCAGAATTTCCCGTATGGAATTATCTCTGCAGATCACATCATTTTTCAACGATTCCACTAATTGCCGGGCAACGGTGAAATTTGTGGCAGTGGCAACAAAGAGCCAGTAGGAAGCAAGTCGCGGCGTAAGAAACGGAATGGTAAATATCCGCCGCCGGTAGCCGCGCACCTCTGCAAATTGCTGCATCATTTCTTTGTAGGATAAAATATCCGGACCACCGATCTCGAATGTACGGTGCAGCATTTTTTCATTGCAAATGGAATTGGAAAGATACTGGATCACATCATGCACACAAATAGGCTGGCATTTTGAATGGATCAGCGCCGGCGCAAGAATGACCGGCATTTTTTCTACAAGGTCGCGGATGATCTCAAAAGATGCACTGCCCGACCCGACAATGATACCCGCTTCAAAAATGGTGTAGGGAACACCCGATTCCATCAGAATATCCTTCACCAGTTTTCTTGCATTGAGGTGCGACGATAATGCATTTGCGTTGCTGATACCGCCGAGATAAATGATCTGACGTACGCCGGTAAATTTTGCAATTTCCACGAAACGCTCTGCGGAAGTTCTTTCATGTTCTTCAAGATCAACAAATGTATCCTTCAGGGAATGTATGAGATAATACGCAACATCGAACTGCCGCCCCTGAAAATAATTCTCATTGAAATTGGGTGTAAGAAAATCAAAATCAATAATGGAGATCTTGCGTAAAATATCTTCCTTCGGTTGAAACCTTCTGCTCTCGCGCACCACACATGTCACCTCATGGCCTGCTTCCACCAGAATGGGCAGCAATCGCATGCCGATATAACCGTTCGCCCCTGTAAGTAATATTTTCATCGCAGGAAATTCAAATGTAATGATTACAAATGAGCGCAGGAATGATGAAAATCAATTGTGTGCAAGTCAGCCTTCACTTTCAACGGTAAAAACGGTTCAAATTGACCGGACCGATAAAGGGTATTAAGTGTAGTAAAGTCCTTTGGATCAAATCCTGATTCAGTAGATCACCTTCTCACTGATCACAGTATTTCCCATGTGCAGCACTACCCAATACATCCCTTTTGAGGGTAATTGTATGTCGGTAACAGCTCCGGTAAATGGATGTGTTGAAATTACAGAACCGTATGCATTCATGACCTCGATAAATGCGTTTTCTGCAATACTTTCTGCGTAACGGATATGTATTTCTCCGTTTATTGCGGGATTGGGATATATGCTGAAATTTCCGGCCCGCCTGTTTTCTACGGAAATAATATCTGAATAAAAGAATTGCCCGTTACCATCAGTTTGTTTTAGTCTGTAATAAGTATTACTGAACGGATGGTCATCTGTGAACTGATAATACATTGGAGAGGAAGAATTTCCCGCAGCAGGTATATTTCCGATAGCAGAAAAGTTTTGCATATTTTCACTGCTTTCGATAGTGAAAGCCGCGCTGTTTATTTCTGCAGATGTGGTCCAGGTAAGATCATTTTTTATTCCTGCCGTATGGCCTTCAAATCCGATCAATGTCACCGGTAAAACAAGCGGTGTGCAATCAATATTTGCTGTTCCTCCGAAAGTAAGTGTGAAGCCCTGATAATTTTGTGTCCAGTTATCAATGCAGATGATATATGTTTCACCTGCGAGACAATTCAGATACTGCACATATTTATCTCCGGTTCCGGGACCTTCTGTAAAATCCGTTGCAGTGAAATTAAGTCCGGTAGCGCCTGTTGCACCTGCAGATGAACATCTTGTCGGCAGGGCAGTGGGCGGACAGGTTGATCCGGGTCCCCAGACAGCAAAATCGTAATCGGTAGTTGCGATCACCGGTGTAATTGTAAAAATAAAAGTCCCGCTGGTGGTGATCTGAAAATAATACCATTGCACCTGATGTTCATTATATAAAAGGCATCCGCGATTTGACGCATTGAGATCGGAAACGGCGCCGCTGTTCGGACTGTTATCAAATAAAGAAGCTGTGCTGCATATCTGCGTAGCGGTAACACAATCCTGATTTACCGAGCCTGTATATTGCTTTGCACAAATCTGAAAATTACCGAATACATCACCGCCAAATTCCCAGAAACGGATCCAGTAGGTGCTGCCTGCCGTTACCGTAACAATGAGTTGCGGCATGAGTCCGGTTCCGTTATCATCATCGCATGCCATTAATGAAAGTGTGGAACAATTCGGGCCGGAATAAATGGCCATTGCACCATCGGTGAGTGTTCCCGCAGTTGTGGAAATGATCACCGTGCCGGAAGTGGCAGGTGTTATTGAATACCAAACATCGTAACCCATATAACTTCCGCAGCCCGGAGCAGGAACGCCAAGCGTGCCTGTCGCTCCGACATTGGTGCCTGACGTATTTATACAGGAAGTATTTACCGTAAGCGGTGTCGCAGAACAAGGATCATCTGCCTGTGCAAAAGAACAGGAGACGGATACAATTAAAAACAGAAATGGAATTAAATTTTTCATTTGTCTTCCTCTTCGTTTTTAAATGCATCCTTAATAAACAGGGTAATGGTAAAACCGTTATTTTCCATTTTATGGATAAAGTTTGCCTCACTGATCTCTATATCCGACTTAACCACGAACAAAAAAGTTGCTTCATTGAATGCAGGACCTGCATCGAAAATTGCCGTGGCAGCCGGGCTCACCTGCTTGGCTGCGCCGATATCTGTAACGCCTTCACATTTAAACGAATAGGTGAACTGCTGGCTGAATGCCGGTAAGGACAGAAAAAGGGAGGTAATCAATAATAATTGCCTCATGTGTTGGTTTTATGGTTAGGTTCAATTGTTTCCGGGCAGGTTTATAGTTAGACCGGGAAACACTACGACTTACGGGACACAAAATACCACTTTATTATGAAAATGCAGATTCCGGGGTGGTGAAAATTGTCGCCCGGTAAGGATTGAAGGTGATCGGTTGATGCGGATTTCGATCCCACGCATGCAAATCGATACGGATCATTCTTTCCGGAAGCCGCCCCGGAAAGCATTCATTTGAATTAAAACCACAGGCGGGTCAGATTTTTTTCTCCTTGCAGAGGTGGAACCTGATAGCAGCGCAATTTAATTTTCAATACCTGAAATTAATTATTTCAGCGTGCTGATTTGCCGTATTTATTTTCTGATGAACTTCAGTGTACTTGTCTGCATGCCATCATCCGTTTGAACCAAATAAATACCTGCAGATACCTGCGTTAAATCAAGGGTGATCGAAGGTTCTTCTGTAATGACTGATTGAATAACGCGTCCAAGCACATCGGTAATCTGAATATTTTTTTCGTCCGGATTTTTCATTTCCAGTGTTACAAAATCCCCTGCCGGATTCGGATATATATGCAGGATTGAAACAATTTAGGTTTCTGCGATTCCGGTTGGTGTTGCATTATACAAATCTGATACCTCCGCCGGAGTTAAAGCTCTGTTCCACAAACCGATATCATCAATATTACCTTTAAATGACCGCTGTAATCCGATGCTGTCAATATTATTGCCGATGGTGAAAGGTGTGATATTCGTATATACAACATGGGAGAAAAATTTATCGCTGGTAACAAGTGATCCGTCGAGATAAAAAGAGGCCAGTGTTGAATCTTCCGCTGCGATATATGCAATTGTATAAACGGCATGGTACCATTGGCTGCTGTCTATACTGAGAAGTCCCGCTGTAGAAAGCCCCTGGTCGGTGAATACGGTATTCCGGAACATGCCGCCTACAACAGCAAGCGGCGGATTACCGCCCCCTATTTGAAAGCCGCCGCTGGCAAGGTAAGGCCCTAAATTGGAGATAATGATATTTTGATCCCAGCCGGCGGGCCTGTTTTCCGCTAAAAACCAGACGGATGCACTTACATCCGTACCGTTTGTTATGAGTGTATCGTTATTACACCGTATCTGCTGGTTGCTTCCGGGAAAATAATATGAGCTGTTATCAATGCCCCAGCGATCGGGACTAAGCTGTGCACTGTAAACGGTTCCGTCATTTCCGCGTCCGCTGGCATCATTGGCATTCCCGTCGAACGGATACCAGGCACATAAGCCGGCGGTTGGAACATACGTTGGAATTTGAGCGATAGTGACTGAGTTAAAGAAAAACGGGCACAGGCTCAGAGCGATTGCCAGGATGTGTTTCATAAAAATGGCATCTATTAAAGGTTAGAATTTTGGGTTTCAATACTTTAGCATTGCAATTTAATAAAAAAATTGAATATCATCTGTATTTATGCTTTTGCTTATCCCCGTCGCCTTTTTTATTTTACTCGCAGCCGGCTTCAATGAATTATTGAAAGTTCAGCTTTATAATTATAAGTTAAGTGAAATGACTGAATTAAATTGGCATACGGGGATCATCTATACCGGGTCGCTGTTTTTCCCAATCACATCGATTGCTTTT
>CAYTFT010000153.1:0-6624 GCA_964437155.1 uncultured Chitinophagales bacterium
ATGCCGCGGCGCATCGGGGCATTGTCCATAATATCATCATGCACCAGGGTGAAATTATGAAACACTTCCATGGCTAATGCAACATCTGCAGCCCTCTCCAAATCCTCACTGAATAAATTTGCGCCTATCAGCGCGAGTGCCGGCCGTATACGTTTACCACCGGCTGCGAGAATATACCGGGCCGGGTCATATAATCCGGCAGGCATTACGGGTAAATCAATTCCGGCAATCCGTTTTTCAATAAAAGCATGTAATTCCTTCAGGGTGTACATCCGTGCAAATATAGGCGGAATTGCCCTGAAGCGTTCCAAAATATGAGCGGGATTGCTTTAATTTGTGAGGCGTGAGCGAATTTGATTTTATAGAACAACTGCGTGAATTACTTTCCAAATATTACATTCACAGCAAGAGTGTTGAACGTGAATTATATAAAAGCGAACTCAAATACCGCACATTACTGGAGCAGCTCACAGATGCGATCTATTTCACCAGTATTGAAGGAAAATTTCTCGAATTTAATAAGGCAACGGTAGAACTGCTCGGGTATACGCAGGAAGAACTCAAGGAGTTGAACGTTGAAAATTTATATGCTAACCCGGAGGATCGGGCCCGGTTCAAAAAGTATATTGCGGATGCCGAAGGACGTGAAATAACTGATTATGAATTAAAGCTGAAGAAGAAGGATGGCGAATTGATCGACTGCCTCATTACCTCTACGGAAAGACATGACGAGGAGGGAAATCTTGTAGGATATCAGGGTATCATCAGGGATATCACTTTCCGTAAAAAAGCCGAGGCATTACAACGCGGAAAAGATCTTGCCGAACAGGCGAATAAATTCAAAGCAGAATTTCTGGCCAATATGAGCCATGAGATCCGTACGCCCATCAACGCAATCGTCGGGATGGTGCATCTGCTGCACGAAACACCATTGACACGGAAACAATCGGAATATCTGCATGCAATTGATACATCGGCCGACAATCTTTTGCAGCTCATCAACGACATTCTCGATTTCTCCAAAATTGAAGCGGGAAAATTACAGCTGGAGGAAAAATTCTTCTCCCTGAAAACGGTTGTGGAAGACCTCGTGAACACCATGCGGTTCAAGGCGGAGGAAAAGCATATTGCCCTCACACTGCATTTTGATGATAATGTTCCTCCTGCGGTTTCAGGCGATCAGCTGCGACTCAATCAGATATTGCTGAATCTCATCAGCAATGCAATCAAATTCACGCAGGAAGGAGAAATTACAGTTACCGTTAAACTGATTGACACGGTGAATGAAAAAGCACGCATTTTTTTTAGTGTAAGGGATACCGGAATCGGGATTCCCCAGGATAAACTCAATACAATTTTCGAAAGTTTTACGCAGGCAAACAGTGATACAACGCGGATTTATGGCGGAACCGGCCTTGGCCTCGCAATTGTAAAACGCCTGATAGATATGTTAAACGGTGCAATTATGGTGAAAAGCAAACAGGACGAGGGCAGTGAATTTATTTTCGAGATCGATTTTATGGTGAAAAAGGAAGCTGCAGCGGTAGAAGTTGCTGCAGAAAAAAGTACGGATGAACTTACCGATATCGGTGGTGCACGTTTGTTACTTGCCGATGACCATCCGATCAATCAGCTGGTTACTTCAGAGTTATTGAAACATGCATGGAAATACGTGCAGATAGACATGGCCGTAAACGGGAAAGAGGTGCTCGAAAAACTGAAAGAGTCGGCTTACGATCTCATTCTTATGGACGTGCAAATGCCGGAGATGAACGGACTGGATGCCACGCGTGCTATCCGGAAAATGCATGGACCCGTCGCAAAGATTCCTATTCTCGCATTTACGGCATACGCCACCACGGGAGAAGCGGAAAAATGTATTGAGGCCGGGATGGATGATTATGTCTCAAAACCGGTGAGTCCGCAACAGCTATGTAAAAAAATATCTGACCTCCTCCGCAAATCCGGGTATTTCGCGTCTGAGTTCAGAAATATGCCTGAACAGGAATTAAAACCGGTTGCCATTGACCTGGATTATTTCAATAAGATCACGGAGGACGATACCGAACTCAAGGTGAAAATGATCAGCATAATGCTGGACGAAACGCCGGAAGAAGTCCGACAGCTCCGGGAGGCGTTGAATGACCAGAATTGGGATATGGTGCGGGCTACAGCACATAAAATGAAATCGAGCCTGCAGTTTCTCGGCCTCTCCGATACTATGGAACTTGCCAGATTTATCGAACTCTCTGCCAAAGAAAAAACCAACCTCCAGTTATTGCCGGAAAAAATTAATATAGTAGCTTTGGCATGTGAAACGGCCATAGGCCAGCTTAAGGCAGAACTTAATAAACTGCAGAAATAATGAAAGGGAAACAGCAATACAAAGTTTTTTTAGTGGATGATGATACAAAGCATCTTATTATGCTGAAAAATCATCTTGAAAAAAAGTCGGAATATGATCTCAAGGTCAACATTTTTTCCAATGGCGAAAATTGCCTCGAAAAAATGCATGAAAATCCCGATGTGGTGATTCTCGATTATTATCTCGACGGGATAAAAACGGATGCCGCCAACGGATTGGAAATATTAAAAAAGATCAGATTGTCAAATCCGGGAGCATATGTAATTATGATGAGTGGTCAGGATGATCTTAAGGTTGCCGTGGATACAATTGACCATGGTGCTTATGATTATATTATCAAAGGAGAAAGTGCCTATGTCCGCGCCCAGATGATCATCGATCATATTATCGAAAGCATCAATGCCATTAACTGGCAAAAAAATGTGAAATTGCGTGAAACGGTCATGATAGGAGGATTTATTCTTCTGGGTCTTCTCCTCATTTCCCTCGCCCTGTATGACATGGGCATTTTTGATTAATTTTCAGTAAAATAAAATCATGTGAGACGTATTTACGTTGATCATGGCAGAAGCATGCATTCATGCAAAAAACGCCTAATTCAGCCTTAGCCCGCCTTACTGTTTCTGATTTTAAAAATGCAGAGAAAACACCTTTTGTGGTGGTTCTCGACAATGTAAGGAGCCTCAATAATATCGGATCGGTATTCAGAACAGCCGATGCATTTTTACTCCGCGGGATCTGCCTCTGCGGTATTACTGCTCAACCTCCCCACAGAGATATCGAAAAAACAGCGTTGGGCGCTACCGAAAGTGTATACTGGGAATATTTTGACAATACTTCTGATGCGATTCTGAAATTGCGCTCGCTCGGTTATACCATTATCGGCGTAGAGCAGACATCAAACAGTATTGATCTCGATAAATTTGAACTGGATGCGGATAAAAAAATAGCTTTTGTGTTCGGGCACGAGGTACTGGGTGTAAGCGATGAAGTGCTGAACATGTGTGATCAATGGATCGAAATTCCGCAGTTCGGCACAAAACACTCACTGAATATTTCTGTGAGTGCAGGTGTTGTGATCTGGGAATTCTTCTGCAAGCGAAATAAGCTGATCAATCATTAGCCGGAATAAATAACAGGAAATAAAAAAAACAGGCAGGATAAATCACTGCCTGTTTTTTTTTATCAGAATAATTTCAGGATTACTGTTTAATAAATTCCTTATACGATTTGTTATCTCCGGAAATGATCTCGAAAAAATACATGCCTTTTGGCAATGCCTGAATGTCGAAAGAATAGCTGTAAACACCGGGTGTAACGTTACACTGCACCGGTTCGCCCACTGCATTCAGAATATGAATTTCTTTATCCGTTGATTTAGTAAAGTTTATGGTTACCTGTTCAACAGCGGGGATCGGAAATACGCGGGTATCATCTGTGATTTCCACGTCGTCGATCGGTGAATAATCGGAATTTCCGTCCTGATCGGTTTGCTGTATCCTGTAATATGATTTTCCCAGGAAAGGCTCCTCATCATAAAAAACATAATTCAGTAATGTTGTGGAATTACCTGCTGCTTTTACTGTGCCGATCGCCTGCCAGGCAAGGCAATTCGTGGATCTTTCTATGGTAAAATAATCACTGTTTGTCTCACTCGAGGTCTCCCAGTCCAGCCGCACGCGCCCGTTCTGTTCATTCGCTTTAAAATCGGTGAACTGAACCGGTAAAACGATCGCGCAGAAGGCTGCGAGATACGAATACATATTAGCTCTTAGGTTATATGCCTGTGTGTAAGGACTATGCCAGCCAACGGTGGTCATTCCACCGAACATTGCATGACCGGATCCCCAGGCTTTTTCAGCGAGGATCATATTGAAGGATGCATCACGGATCACGGAAGTCAGACCGACTCCGGATATCCTCGCGTGACCATAATAGGTACCGGAATAGGAGGCTGAGGCAACAGGAGTGAAGGGGCCGACGAAAATAGAATGCGGTCCTGTCTGATAAACAGTGGAGGCATAATAAGGATAAACCAGCGACACGCCGCCGAAGCCGAAACTCATACCATCCCCGACATTGGGTGCGGCGTTCATCAGCACATTCCCGCCATTGGTAACAAAGTTTTGAATAGTGGTCATGTTTGCGATTAGGAAGTTCTCCATAATATTCGCCTGGTTTTCACCGCCTTCCATAAAAACAAAACAGGTGTTTGCACCGAAAACGGTGGCAGGAACTGCAGTTTCGTAATACGCCAGCGTCCAGCCGCCTGCACCAAATGCAGTATTCATGGTAAGCTGATTGGTATTGGGAATCGGGCACCAACCCGGGTCCCAGGGTTCTCCAAGACTCGAACGAATATAATACTTGAGGGTGGGCTGGCTATATGCTAAGGAGAAGCAAGCCAGTGCCATAAATAATATCAGAATCGCGCGTTTGACCATTGATGTGTGCCGGTTTGTATTAATTGCAAATTCTTTAACCGACCCCGAATTTAATCAAATATTTACAATTCAGGCCTCCACCCTGTATTTTTTTTACACATTCAAATGTCTAAACCTGTTGACAGCCTTGCATTTCCTTGATTTTCCGGGTTCTCTGTGTAAGGAAAAATCGAATGGTGGCATGCAATAAAAAAGGAATTTACGTTGTGCCAAAATGCCCCTTTGCAGTAGCCAGTTGAAACGCTCTGTTATTTATTCTCCTTCAGGCTTTCATAATACTGCATATCCTGCACAAACTGGTTCACGGCATTTTTCCCTTCCAGCATAAATATCATATTTCCCTTATCGGTTTCAATGATCCTTTTTTTGCTGTCGTAGCTGAAGATTTCAGTATTCAGGTCCTCGCGGGAAGTGAAGAGTTTTAACTGATTGCGCTTGTAATTCACATACACAAAATCCTCGCTGGGCGTGACCAGATAGAGCGTAAAATAATCTCCGCCGCTGCGTTTGCCAAACTCTGCGTAGCATTTGATATGCTGATTGAATTGCTGATCGCCGAACCATAATAATTTCGAATCAGAACCTGTTGTATGGAACGATCTTGAATCTGAATCCCACACCATTTTCAGCCCGGAAATAAAAATAGTGACCGGACTGTCCTTCGGTTTTTCCACGTATCCTTTTTCCGTTGCTCCA
Organism: uncultured Chitinophagales bacterium; assembly: GCA_964437155.1. GTDB lineage: Bacteria > Bacteroidota > Bacteroidia > Chitinophagales > BACL12 > UBA7236. Next base: position 5,506 of record CAYTFT010000153.1, read on the forward strand.
CTGATCAGTTTATTGGCGATTTTCGGTTCGGTAAGTTCCTGGAAAGCCGCCAGTAACTGCGTTTCAATACTGTAATCTATCGGTGTGGAACCTGCATCTGCATTGGAAGTGAAAAGCATCGTGCCGAGCTTTTTCATCAGGTCCTCCGGTAACGGAATTTCGAATGTAACGGAGGCATCCATTTTATAGATGTCTTTATCGGGACGTTTAATGATGGTGCCATATGCTTTAGTATCGCAGAGATCTGTTTTTAATCCCATTTTTAATCTGCCCTCTGCCGAAAGAGCACCTGTTTTATCATTGTATTTCATAATGGAACCGGGGGCAGTCGGGTCGTCGAGTTTTTCAAGATTTCCAAAATAAAATGTCTGATCCGCTTCATTATAATATCCCTGTCCTCTTGCCGAAAATAATGTCGCATCTGTAATGGAAGCCTTCCTCGCCATAATGGTCGTGTATAATGCTGCCGTATCATTAAATCTGAAAATACCGGCATATACAGAATCATTTTTATCCGTAACAGCCTGATTTAAACTGAAAATAGGTTTTGCCGGATCGATATAGGAATCAATTTTGAACCAGTCCGTTCTGAAATTTGCGGTATCCTGCACATCAAGATGTACATATCCTCTGTAACGCAATCGCGGATTATTGCTGTATAATTCAACAGGCCCTTTGAACCGGACCTTATCCTCCAGTACAAAATTTTCTTCCGGTTTCACATATCCGTTTGCCTGCACATGAAAATTCGTTACCTCCATGATCGAATCGATCTGTTTGATCACTTTTATCTCTTCGATCTTTATGATTTCCTTTTTCCCCTGCGGCGTTACATATTCGTATTCACCTGTCCCGCTCATAGATAAACGACCCTGAATATTTACGACGCAATTATTCAGATTATGATAAAAATTCAATGTGTCACCTTTTATTTTAGCATAATATAACGTCCCCATTTTTGCACCCTTTTCGATCACCACTTTTCCGGAATCGGGAATTACGTGTACGTCTGCAATTTTGATCAGCGGAACACCTTCTGCATTCAGGAGATAGGTATTCAGATTGAATTTACCTTCCTTTGCCTGGAACACCAGACTGTCTTGCCCGCCATTAGTAGAA
>CAYTFT010000154.1:0-6600 GCA_964437155.1 uncultured Chitinophagales bacterium
TCTTTTATTTCCGCATCAGTAACAGAAATAAGTGGGGCACCTGGCTGCTGGAAGTATGCACAGCGGTATTTATCGTCAGTTGCACCCTCCTCATGGGAAATATTTTCAGAAGTCTTATTATCGATTCCTCCATTTCGTTCAATATCCATAATTTCTTTTCACTGAATTATTTCAGCTTCACCGGATTTGTCTGTATTTCCGTATTACTTATCAGTTATTTTCTTATTACCATCCGTTGCGCCGAGATCGTGTTAAAAGGCACCGTCAAAGGCGGCACCTTCATGCTGATATTGTTTATAACAGCAGGATCATTATTATTTCTTCAATGGCTGAACGGTAAAACCGTTCAGTATGATTTAATGCTCTTTTTGATCGGCGTAGTGCTGATAAGATGGTTCATGCTGCTCAAAAAGATCAACACACGCACGCTCGCTGGTATGATGATCTGGCTGATCTATTTCTCGGCATTCAGTGCCTTTGTTTTCAGCACTGCACTCGATAAAAAGAATGAAGAGACCAAGCGCCTTTTTGCCATTAAAAAATCGAATGAAAAAGATCCTATTACCGAATATTTATACAGTGAACTGAATACCGGTATTTTGCGACAGCTCGCCATGCAGGGTGTCGCCCGCGACTATGAAGAGAAAATACGCCCCGGCGTTGTAAATCAGATCCGGCAGGACCTCCAGAGCAACTATTTTAAGAAATACGCCACCGATATGTATTTCTTCCGCAACGACAGTTTATTATTTGCTACCGATAATTCTACTCCCGTGACCCGGCTTTCTTTTATCGATGCAATTGAAAATAATGGTGAATTCACAACTGCCTCCAACCTGTATTTCATCAACGACAACACCGGAAATTATTATTACCTGTCGGAGTTGCCGGTGAAACAGGATTCAGCCGGAACCATAACAGCGTATTTAAAAATGGTACCAAAGAAGTTCACCGGTGAAAGCCTGTATCCGGAGTTGCTTATCGACGATGATCTGCGTACGGCTGAAAGTTTTGTGGATTTCGATTATGCAATTTATAATGACCATACTTTATCAGAAAGGGAAGGCGCTTATTCTTATCCGCTCATGGATATTTTTTATCTGGATAAGGAAAAGGAAACCGGCGATATAAGTCAGAACGGATATGATCATTATATCTACAAGGTGAATGAAACAAAAAAGGTTATCGTGTCAACACCCGAGCCGGGCTGGTTTGAGCCGATCTCCATTTTTTCGTATTTATTCTTTTTCTTTCTCGTATTTCTGATGCTTATTCTCACATTGGAGCTCGGCATGCGTGTTTTACTGGGGGAGATCGTGCTTGCCGACTGGATCAATACCTCACTGCAGAATAAAATTCAAACATCGGTGATCAGCCTCATCATCTTTGCCTTTATCATGATGGGTGTGGCTACCATATTTTACATTTCCGATCAGTATAATTATTCGCATAAGCAACGGCTGCTGAATAAAATAGAAGCGGTTCAAACGAATATCGATTATCTTTTCAGTGAAAATAAAAAGAAAGGTATCACCCGTGTGGCGCCGGCGGCACAGATACGGAAGATCGGCAATCGTGTTTCCGAATTATCGGAGATACACAATATGGATATCAATATTTATAATCCCGGCGGTGACCTCGTTGCAGCCTCTCAACCGGATATTTTCGATAAGGGCCTTGTTTCCAAAAAAATGAATTCACTCGCTTTCTTTAAAATGAGCTGTGATAAAGAAACCTGGTATATTCAGACAGAAAAGATAGGCGACCTTCCGTTCCTTTCTGCTTATGTGCCGGTTCTGGATGATATGGGAGAGACGATGTTCTATCTTAATTTACCCTATTTCGCCACAGAACAAAATCTGCGTTCCGAAATTTCCACCTTTATGGTTACGCTGGTAAATGTGTATGTATTGCTGCTCATCATCGCAGGCATCATTGCCTATTTTGTTTCGCGTTCCATTACAAGTCCGCTTGCAACCATCGCCGGTAAATTCAAAAGTATCAAACTCGGAAAATCAAATGAACCTATCCACTGGACACATGATGATGAGATCGGTTTGCTGGTTGCTGAATATAATAAGATGTTGCAGGAGTTGGAGAACAGCGCCGAATTGCTTGCCCGATCCGAGCGCGAAAGTGCATGGCGCGATATGGCAAAACAGGTTGCGCATGAAATAAAAAATCCGCTGACGCCGATGCGGTTGAGTATTCAGCATTTACAGCGCGCCATTCAGACGAATGCCCCCAATGTGAAAGAACTCACAAAACGTGTTTCGGACACAATGCTCGAACAGATCGACAACCTGTCGAATATTGCTTCCGAATTTTCCAACTTCGCCATCATGCCGAAAGCGGTAAATGAGGTGTTATGTCTGAATGATATTCTGGAAAATGTAACTGCATTATTCCGCGAAAATGATGAAACCGAAATTACACTCGCCTTGCCGGATATGCGCATTGAAGTGTTTGCAGACAAAAATCAACTCATCCGTGTATTTAATAACCTCATCAAAAATGCGGTGCAGGCAATTCCCGACGACCGGAGCGGCAGGATAGAAATAAGTCTGCAAATGGCTGATCACCGCGCATTAATAAAATTTAAGGATAACGGAATCGGCATCGAAGAAGACAAAAAGGATAAAGTATTTGTCCCCAATTTCACTACAAAAAGTTCCGGCATGGGCATTGGCCTTGCGATGAGTAAAAATATTGTAGACAGTGCGGGTGGTTATATCTGGTTTGAATCCGTTGTAAATGAAGGAACCACCTTTTTTATTGAATTTCCCGTTGTATAATTATGAAGAAAAATATTTCATCTCAGTTATTTGAGGAGGCAAAAACTTATTTTCCCGGTGGTGTGAGTTCACCGGTTCGTGCATTTAAATCAGTGCTGGGCGATCCGTTATTCATCAAAAAAGGAAAGGGCAGCCGAATATGGGATGAAGATGGCAATACCTTTATTGATTTCTGCGGTTCGTGGGGGCCGCTCATTCTCGGTCATGCAAACGATGGGGTGATAGAAGCAGTGGAATCAGCATTGCAAAACGGTACTTCCTTCGGAACACCCACACGATATGAAAATATATTGGGTAAACTGATTATTGATAATCACCGGTACATTGAAAAATTACGATTTGTTTCCTCCGGAACAGAAGCGGTGATGAGTGCAATACGATTAGCACGCGGCGTGACAGGCAGAAACAGGATCATTAAATTCGATGGTTGTTATCATGGCCACAGCGATGCATTGCTTGTAAAAGCAGGATCCGGACTGGTTACACTGGGTGAAACATCTTCAGCAGGTGTGCCGGCTTCCGTTGCGGGAGATACGATTGTTGTGGAACTGGATAATGAAGCAGCGCTTGCCGAAGCAATTTCACAATTTAAAAATGAGATCGCCTGTATCATCATCGAACCTGTTCCTGCAAACAACGGATTATTATTACAGCGGAAAGAATTTTTGCAATCGCTCCGTAATATCTGTACTGAAAATAATATCCTGCTCATTTTTGATGAAGTGATCAGCGGCTTTCGCATCGGGTTTGAAGGCGCTTCCGGGTATTATGCTATTCAACCTGATATTATCACGTTTGGTAAAATTATCGGAGGTGGTTTACCCGTAGGTGCCTATGGTGGTTCTGCTGCTATAATGCAACATGTGGCTCCCGACGGGCCTGTATATCAGGCAGGTACTTTATCAGGCAATCCGCTTTCTGTTTCTGCCGGCATCGCGCAATTAACTGCCTGTTTGCAACCCGGATTTTATGCGTCACTGGAAGCAAAATCAAAACAACTGGCCGATGCAGTTAATACGTTTACACAAACGCATAATATCCCGGTTAATATTCTCCGCATCGGTTCTATATTCTGGATCTCTTTTTCAGAAAATTGTGTAATAAGAAAGGCGTCAGATATTTCTCCTGAAATGAAAGACAAATTCAAATATTTTCATGCAGAATTACTCGATCGCGGAATTTATATCGGTCCCTCCGGATATGAGGTTTGTTTTGTTTCCGCAGCACATTCTGAAGAAGATATTGTCCATGCTGCAGCAATGATTTGTGCAGTGCTGTCGTTCCTCTTTGACAAAAATTATACTTATCCGCATGCGTAAAAAAACAGCTTCACGATATTGGGTCTTCATTATTGTGGTGTTCGTTTACATCATTGCATCCTTTGTATGGTGGGCGTATTTGTTGCACCGGAACAATTATGAGAATTTTCATGAGGTCATCAACCGTGAACAAACTGCATTCATGCAGCAGGGCGGAACGGTTTCCGAATTCCGGTTATCCAAAACATATCTGGGTTTGGAGAATGAATTCCGCCGTACGGAAATGATGTTATATGGCGAGGGCCTCGTTTTCATAAGTCTGATCTCCTTAGGTTTCTGGCGTATCCGTAAAACCTTCCGGGAAGAAATTGCTTTGACACGCCAGCAGAATAATTTTCTGTTAAGCATAACCCACGAATTGAAATCGCCACTGGCATCCTTAAAATTATCGATGCAAACCATACGTAAAAGACAGCTCGATGAGGACCGGGTACGTAATATGGCGGCAATGTCGCTCGACGATATCGAAAGGCTGGAGTTACTCGTGGAAAATATTTTACTCGCATCCAAACTGGAAAGCCAGAATTTCAGACTGAACAGAGAACTTATCGATCTCTCCACAATTACACGGGGGATCCTCGACAATTTCACCATGAAATATAAAGCACAGCGAACCTTTACCGATAAGATCGATAAAGACGTATATATTTATGCCGACAGATTTTCCTTTTCGACTGTAGTATATAACCTGATTGAAAATGCCATTAAATATTCATCGCAGGGTTCCGAAATTTCTGTTGCATTGACCGGCGATGAACAATATGCATATTTGCAGGTGGCAGATAACGGCATCGGTATTCCGGCACAGGAAAAAGAACGCATCTTTGACCGCTTTTACCGAATCGGTACCGAAGAAACCCGAAAGACCAAGGGGACAGGGCTCGGGTTGTTCATTGTGAAGCAGGTTGTTCTGATGCATAACGGCATGCTCGAAGTAAAAGATGTGGAACCACATGGCAGCAGGTTTGAGATCCGCCTTCCGGTGGGTGCGTAAAAAGACAAAAGAATGACAGTTATTTTATAACATACAATTTCACGTGATCGTATAATTGATATCACATTAAACCCGGCGACTATGCAATACAGAATTTTAATCGTGGAAGATGAAGATCATATCCGCGAAAATCTCAGACTCAATCTTGAACTCGAAGGCTACGAAGTGGTAGCCGTTTCTGATGGTGCAAAGGCAATAAAAGCATTTAAGGGACAGCGATTTAATCTGGTGATCCTGGATGTGATGCTTCCTGAAATGGATGGCTTTGATGTTTGTGAACAGATCAGACTCGACGATCATGAAACACCGATCTTATTTCTCACTGCCAAAGATGCAAGTGTCGATAAGATCAAGGGACTGAAAACCGGCGGTGATGATTATATGACCAAACCCTTCAATCTGGAAGAATTATTACTGCGTATCCGCAATTTATTGAAACGGTCCTCTAAAAATCCTGCGGAAGATAAATTTCACGAATATACTTTCGGGGATAACAATATTAATTTTATCACCTATGAGGCAAAGGGCATCAACGGTGAAGTGAAACTCACCAATAAGGAACTTAAATTGCTCAAACTGCTTATCGACAGAAAAAATGAGGTTGTATCCCGTTCACTGATCCTGCAAACCGTGTGGGGATATGATGTATATCCGTCTACACGCACGATCGATAATTTTATTCTTGCCTTCCGGAAATATTTTGAAAAAGATCCGAAGAATCCGGTTTATTTCCACGCCATACGCGGTGTAGGATATAAATTCACGGATGTGAAATAATCTATAGCCACAATACCTGTGAACAATTTTCTATTGTAATTGTCCGGACTGTAATTTTGCACGCATGTTTGGGAAATCAGGTATTCTGCTCGTCAACCTCGGCACCCCGGATTCTCCGGCGGTGGGTGATGTAAGAAAATATCTCAAAGAATTTTTGCTCGATGAGCGGGTAATTGATATACCTGCCATTCCCCGTCATTTGCTGGTGCGTGGTATTATCGCACCGTTCAGGGCACCAAAGAGTGCTGCAACATACCGCCGGATCTGGACGGAGGAGGGCTCTCCGCTACTTGTGCATACATTGCGACTTGCCCAAAAGGTGCAGGCATACCTTGGAGAAAATTATGCTGTTGTTGCTGCGATGCGGTATCAGTCTCCTTCGATCGAACGCGGACTCGAATTATTAATGCAGCAGAAATGTAAATCAATTACGGTAATTCCATTATTTCCGCAATATGCATCAGCCACAAACGGTTCGATCGTAGAAAAAGTAATGCGTTGTATGCAGCGATGGAAAAATTTTCCCCCGGTGAACTTCACCGGCGATTTTCATGCTGATCCGAAATTTATTCATGCAATTGCCGAAAAGGGAAAAATGCACGGACCGGATGCGTATGACCATATTCTGTTCAGCTATCACGGTTTACCGGAGCGGCAAATAATAAAATGTGCAGAAGGAAAGAATTGCCTTTCGGAAAATTGTTGTGCTACCATG
>CAYTFT010000155.1:0-2456 GCA_964437155.1 uncultured Chitinophagales bacterium
AAATGACATCTGCGGGTCCCATCTCCTCAATTATGCCATTATTCATCACCACCATGCGGTCACTCATGAATTTCACCACACCGAGGTCGTGGGATATAAAAATGTAGGTGAACTGAAATTCATTCCGCAATTGAATCAGCAGATTCAGCACCTGTGCCTGCACACTTACATCGAGTGCCGAAACACTTTCATCGCAGATAATAAATTGCGGTTCGAGTGCCAGTGCGCGTGCAATGCAAACGCGTTGTCGTTGTCCGCCGGAAAATTCATGCGGATACCGGTTATAAAAATCTGCTTTCATCCCTACCTTCCCAAGTAATTCGATCACTTTCTCTTTGCGGATTTTATCATTTTCATGCAGATGATGCACCTTCATCGGTTCTTTGATCGCATTGCCGATTGTCATGCGCGGATTTAATGAAGCATACGGATCCTGAAAAATAATTTGTATTTCTTTCCGCAGCGGTTTCATTTCTTTATTCGAATATTCGAGAATATTTTTTCCTTTAAAAATAATTTTTCCTTCAATTGGATCCGTTAAACGGATGATGGTTCTTCCCAATGTTGTTTTTCCGCAACCGCTTTCCCCCACGAGTCCAAGGGTTTCGCCCGGATACACCTCAAACGAAACATCATCCACTGCCTTCACCCAGCTTGTGACTTTTCCGAAAATTGTTTTTGATGCAGGAAAATATGTTTTAATATTTTGTAATTGCAGAACGGGTTGTTGTTGCTGTAATCGGGTCAGCCGTTCATTTGTCTCCTTTTCAGAAATAATATTTGCTTCGGTAATTCCGGAAACCGGAATTTCTTTTTCAAAAAGATTTCCATTTTCATCCTCTCCCATAAAATCGGCGATGACGGGTAATTTTTGTAACCGGGTTCCAAGTGGCGGGCGGCATGCCATCAAACCTTTTGTGTAGGGATGCTGCGGATTTTCAAAAATATCGAGAACCGATCCCTGTTCCACGATGCGGCCCTTATACATCACCAGCACACGGTCGGCGATCTCGGCAATTACACCAAGATCATGCGTGATAAAAATAATACTCGAGTTGATCCTGGATTTCAGATCGGCCATGAGTTCGAGAATTGTTTTCTGCACCGTTACATCGAGTGCGGTGGTAGGTTCATCGGCAATTAAAATATCGGGATTGCAGCTCATCGCCATTGCGATCATTACGCGTTGTTTCTGGCCGCCGCTGATCTCATGCGGATAGGCGTGATAGATGCGTTCGGGATTGGGCAATTGAACAGATGCAAATAAAGAAATGGTTAATGCGCGGGCTTCTTTTTTTGTTTTTTTCTGATGGAGAATGATCGCTTCATCAACCTGCTGACCGCAGGTAAAAACAGGATTCAGGCTGGTCATGGGTTCCTGAAATATCATCGAGATCTTATTACCGCGATAATATCGCATGTTTTTTTCGGAGATCGTTGTCAGGTCAACGGCTTCTTTTCCTTCTTCATAATAATGGATCGAACCTCCGGCAATTTTTCCCGGCGGGTTGGGAATGAGACGCATTAATGAAAGGGAGGTGACAGATTTTCCCGAACCGGACTCGCCTACAATTCCCACGGTTTCACCCCTGAAAATTTGAAATGAAATTGCATCCACCGCCTTTACTATTCCTGTTTCGGTATGAAAATGCGTTGAAAGGTTTTTAATATCCAGCAGAAGTTCTTTTGCCACGGTGTTTTTCAAAGCGGAAAGATAGAAGTTTAATCCTTAATGCGGAAGCGGGTTTGTGCTGTCTTACCGGAATGTGAAAATATCTGCTCCTCCTCCCGAATTTAAGGGATGCCGGTATTGAATTCACTACAACTAACTATTTCCTATACGCCGATTCCGCTGCAGTTTTGTATCTGTTAACCGAACATAAAAAAAATACCACCATGAAAAATCAAATTTTAAACTGGTCAGTTCCTTCGGCGATCCACCGGAGTATGCTGATCACCGGGTTATTACTGATCTATCGTTTTCCTGCTGTTCCCGAATATGAAACGCACCAGCCGTCATTTTTTCCCCATGCAATGACGGAAACTATGCAGGTTACACAAGCGGCGGGATTTTCTGCTGTGCAGGGTGAGCATTTCTTTCACCCTGTGCAGTCGCCCGCAGTTTTCGATGAGATCATTATTGATCCTGATCCGGTAACCGACCATTCCTTTACGGTACATTTCAGTGAAATGATCTCGGGAGAATTACAGGTTTCCATTTATAATCTGACGGGAATGAAATTACTCGAGCAGGAATTTGTTGCTGCGCAGAAACCGATCACAAAGGTGCGGGTTTTTGCCGCCCTTAAACGCGGAGATTATATTATCGAAGTAAATACCACCAGCGGTAAGTTCGATAAAAGGATTACGGTGGTGACGACGGATTGAAAGATGAAAGATGAAAAATGAAAGATGAGATTTGATTCTCCTGCCGGAAGGAGGAAAGATGAAAAATG
>CAYTFT010000155.1:2556-6557 GCA_964437155.1 uncultured Chitinophagales bacterium
AAAAATGAAAGATGAGATTTGATTCTCCTGCCGGAAGGAGGAAAGATGAAAAATGAGAGATGAAAAATGAAAGATGAAAGATGAAATGTGATTCTCCTGATGCATTTATTATAAGCAGGGTTCGCAACTCAAAAATAAGCAATTCAGCAGTTGCAACCCTGCGACTCCGGAACGATAATCATCCGGGTAAAAGGGTGAGATGAAAAATGAGAGATGAAGGATGAGATTTGATTCTCCTGCCGCAAGGCAGAAGATGAAAGATGAAAAATGAAAGATGAGATTTGATTCTCCTGCCGGAAGGCAGAAAGATGAAAGATGAAAAATGAAAGATGAGATTTGATTCTCCTGATGCAATTAGTGGAAGGAAGAGCGAATACCGTAAATTTATTTTTCCAGGTATTCCAGTTCAGGGTCGATCCAGAGAACAGAATTACCAGTGCCGAATTCATTTTCTTCATATTGTTCATTCGCCGGATCAATGATCCAGGTACCGTCGACAATAAATTTATAGGTGTATTTTCCGGCTGCGAGATAAATGGGAAATATCCATCCCGCATCTGCATGCAGCATCGGATAGCCGGAGGCATTCCATCCGTTGAAGGATCCGGTAACCCGTACATCTTTTGCGTTGGGATACAGATCGAGACGGAACTGATAATTCGGTTGTATTATTTTCAGCGAGTTAGTTCCTTCGGGTGCAACTACCTGCACCGGATTTGCAGGATCCGTAACCCAGTTGCCATCCACGATGAATTTATATGCATAATTACCGGGCGATAATACATAGGGAATTTCCCATCCGGATTCCGTTTTCTGCATTACCAGTTCTGCCCGGTTCCATGCATTAAAATCGCCGGAGAGAATGACCATTCGCGCATCCGGAAATCCCGGCAGCTTAAAAATCGTTGTATCTCCGATCGACATGAAAGAATTAAAATTTCCGTTGCCGTCGGGCCGCACGATTTTATTTTCAGGATCCAGGATCCAGTTTCCGTCAACAATAAATTTATATGCGTGCGTTCCTTCCCGGATAAATAAATTCAATTCCCATCCGCCGGGCACTTTATACATCCGTAATGCTTTTTCATCCCACTGATCAAAACTTCCGGTAAGAATTACTTTTTTGGCATTCTCGTATCCATGCAGACGGAAGGTGTAATTATGATGAAAATAAGTGCTGTTGAAACTTCCGTAGCCGTCATCTTCGCGTAAATTATTCTGTACATCATAAATCCAGTTTCCGTCAACAATATATTTATAAAAATATTTTCCCGGTTTAAGATGCACACGGGCTATCCATCCGCTATCCGTTTTTTCCATAGGTGTATGTGTAGTACTCCAGTTGTTGAAATTGCCGCTGAGAAAAATCTTTGTTGCCTGCAGGTTATTTTTCAGATAAAAAACAGTTTCATCTTTTGCATTTTCAAAAACCGAAGGTGAGGAGATGAAATTATTTACTCCATAATCCACCGGTTCCGGATAACCGGGACTGCCGGATGTTACTACAGGGATATCAAAAAAAATCGGCTGGTTGCCCCAGTTGATGCGGTCATTTTTTTCTTCGAGCGGACGTGTAATAACGGCTTTGTTTTTTGTACGTTGTGTAAGTGTCCATCCTTCCTTCGCCAGTTGCCCGATATTTCCATATTGAAACAGACTGTCTTCCTGCAAGCCGAAATACAACATCAGGTTCTTATATGCTTCCCCCTGTTTTTTATCGATCGTGATCACGAGCATATTGTCCTTTACCTGAACAACATCACCCGGATGGCCCTGTCCGAAAGCAAATCCGCCCGTGCAGATCATGAGCAGCAGAACCAGAAACATTTGTATGGAGGCGGTGATTTTCATTTCAGTTGTCTTTATAAAAATACATGATTAATTTCTTTTGAACCGGATCAATAATGACTTTGCCTTTCGATAAAAAATAATATCCCAGCACACCATCAAAAACGGTTGCATACACCTCCTGCAGGTAAAAAAGATTTGTCAGAACGAAAGGCATATCCCTGAATTCTTTATCACCGACAAGTATGGATGCAAGTTTTCCATTGAGTACCGAAATATCCTGACTGCCTGATCCGCCGAGGGAGGTGCGTGTTGTAAGGGAAAATGTTTTAAGTATTTTATTGCTCACTGCATTGCTGAGCACATTGGTTTCAGCACCCGAATCAAGACAGAACCGGAGATCTTTTCCTGCTGCAGATGCCTGCACAAAGATGATGTCATTCACTGCTTCAACGGGCCATTCTGCAACTCCGCTGTACAGAGAATCGTTTTTTTGAAAATTACTTTCGAAGCAGCAGGGTTTATATAAACGCAAAACACTTGCTGCGACATCTATTTCCATCACCAGTCCGGAAAAAAGATCGGCGCCAAGCAATCCGAGAATCTTTATTCCCCGCGCATCCTCAATATGCCCAAGATTAACCACATCTGCAATAATATCCGTATAAAATAATGTTCCGAGTGATAAAGTATCTACCCGTGATGTCATTACCTGTTCGCCGCCACCGGTAATCCCATAATTGGATGCATCCGATTTTTTTCCGTTTCTGAAATATGTTTTATTCAACACAAGATGCAATGCGCCTGTATCAAAAATAAAATTACCCTGCATTGAATCGACACGGGCCTCAATGATGAATAAATTCTGCACCCGCCGCAAAGGGATCGTGATATGATCAAAATTGCCCTGTGGTTCGGGATCCCGTATCACGGGGATGCTGCATGCTTCGGTTTCTGCAAAAAGCGGGAGAGGCATGGATTGCAGTATGCAAAACAAAAAGAATAATCCGATGCTATGGAGACAGGAATACTTCAGCCGGCTGTATTTTTTGAACCGTATAAAAGTAATGATTGCGCATTGCTGCAATGCGTGCAATATGTGGAAAAGGGAAAAATATTTTCCGGAATTTGATGTAAAAAGAATGAGCAATTACTTTTGGTAATTGCTCATGAGCCGGAAACCATGCCTGTATAATTATTTTATAAAAACGGGATCATGACAGTACCCATTTCGGTCACCACACCGGTTTCAACAGAAATACCCGGGACAATTACATCGACAAATCCCGGAAGCGGGGTAAATGTTACCGTATATGTATCGGCTGAAAGTCCGGAGATGAGGAAGGATCCGCTGCCGGAAATATAAGTGCCTGCGGTATCGGTTCCGTTTGTTGCAGAAACATAATAGGCACCTTCAATAGGAAAAATACTACCTGCAATAGCACCTGATGTTGCTTCTGTAAATACACGGATCACCGGTTTGAGTGAATAATCACCATTGCCTTTTTCAACGATGGATTGTTCAGCATCAAAATCCAGCCAGAAATTATAAATAAGTCCGGCCTCCAGCGTATAATGCACATTTAATTTCAATCCTGATTCTTCGGCAGAAGGTGTTTCGAGCGGATAGGTTACACCATCCACGACAACATTGGATCCATCACCCAGAATGAGCCTTATTTGTGAAATGGTAGCCGGTGAAATATCTTCACTGATCATGATTGTATCGAGCCCGGAGGAGAAATGCAGCAGATCATAAATACCAGGATGCACCAAAGTGTATGTATGCCATCCTTCTTCGTTGGTATTGATCTCCACTGCCTGAATATTAATATTTACTGCATCATAAGCAGCCGGCGCATCCGTCAGGTACATGTTGACATGTGCCGTTCCATCATTTGTTGCAGAGTCGTTTGTGCAGGAAGTGATCAGTGAAAATGCCATGATCAGCAGAGCGGGGATCGCGAGTTGCATGCTTATCTTTTTCATATCCTGTGATTTTTTGATGAGAAAGGAACAAAAATGATTCCCTGACCGGAAATCACCCGTATTCGCTGTTTTCGGGTGTTCTGGACCTGTGTGTTGCGGGTATTTCTGTGGAATAACTCCGCAAAATGGCGTCTGTCGCGGCATATCATTACCTACATTTAGGGATTTCCCCCTATATTTATCCACCCTACATTTGCCCTATCATGAATGACATACGCGTTACC
>CAYTFT010000156.1:0-6502 GCA_964437155.1 uncultured Chitinophagales bacterium
GTTAAAATATTTATTGGAAAGCGGTTTATATGCTGCTTTCAGCGGAACAGGAGCATGCACAGCCATGGATCCTCCCGCATATTCCCAGTTGCCGTAATGTCCCAGCACAAGCAATACATTTTTTCCCTGCCGGATATAGGCGTCCACATCGTTGTAATTTCTGATGGAGCAATGTTTTTTTAATTGCTCGTGAGAAATGGTAAATGCCTTGATCGTATCTACAAACGTATCGGCGAGGATCCTGTAAAAATCTTTCATGATAACCAGGATCTCTTCTTCGCTTTTTTCAGGAAATGAATTACGCAGATTCTGGTAAACCACTTTCCGCCGGTAGCCCCAGATATGATATAATATGAAGCAAAGGAAATTGCTCACCACCCGCAGGACCGGGAACGGTAAAAGGGAGATGAGATAGAGAAAGGGTAGCGCAAGATAATAGCCCAGGGCCTGCATCGGGACAAAGTTAAATAAATTAGCAGGGGCAATAGTTTTCCTTGCGTGTTTTTGTGAACTTATACGGGTCCATTTTAATTAAATATGCATTATGTCAAACAGAACAGTCAAAATATTGCAGTTTGCCGACATGGTCGACATGGGTGGATTTCCCGTCAGGCAACCCCTTCCGACCAACCGTATTGAGCAGATTGATCCGTTTTTATTATTGCATCACCATGCCGGAAAAATTCAACCCGGTACCAGACCGCAGGAAGCAGGTGTAGGGCCGCATCCCCACCGTGGATTTTCTCCGGTTACATTTATTATCAAAGGCGATGTACATCACCGCGATTCAAGAGGTAATTCTGCAGTCGTAAAGGAAGGTGGTGTTCAGTGGATGGATGCCGGAATGGGTCTCATGCACAGCGAACGTCCATCGAACGAGCTTGCAGAAAATGGCGGTGACCAGGAGATCATTCAGTTATGGATCAACACACCGCATGCATTTAAAATGAAGCAACCGAATTATCAGGCATTGCAATATGCGGAAATTCCACGTTTCAGTCCGGAAAATGGCAAAGGAAGTATCGCCGTTGTTGCCGGTAATTATAATGGGATCAAAGGTCCGGCAAATACTAAATCGGAGCTGATTCTGCTGCGTGCCGATCTTGAACCGGGTGACGCACATACCATTCTGATTCCGGAAGCGTATAATCTTATCGTATATGTCCTAAAGGGTGTTTTGCAGGTTGATCAATACGGACCCGTACCTGAATTGCATATGGCCGTATTTAAAAATGACGGTGATACAGTAAGTATTTCGGTGCACCAGAAGACAACCTTTGTAGTGCTCGCCGGTAAACCGCTCAACGAGAAAGTTTCCCATTACGGGCCTTTTGTAATGAGCAATCAAACTGAGATCATGCAGGCGATCCGCGATTATCAGGTTGGGAAAATGGGCGTGTTGATCGAAGAATTTTAATTGCATGCGCAGATTCATAAAGAAATAAAATTTAGCAATATGGCCTCCTTTGACCGCAAACAGCATTGGGAAAATATTTATACGTCGAAAAAGATAAATGAAGTGAGCTGGTATCAGCCTACACCGGCAACTTCGCTTGATTTTTTCAGACAATTCAATGTACCTCTGCAGGCGAAGATCATTGATATTGGCGGCGGAGATAGTTTTTTAGCAGATAATCTGCTTGATCTCGGGTACACAGATATTACAGTATTGGATATTTCAGAAGCTGCTATTGAAAGGGCAAAACTGCGTTTGGGAAAACGGGCTTCCATGGTAAAATGGATCGTTGCAGATGCGGCGGCTTTTATACCGGAGACAAAATATGATTTCTGGCACGACCGCGCTGCATTTCATTTTCTTACGGACGAAACGGAGATCAGTAATTATCTTACAACGGCTCAAAACTATATTCAACCGGATGGCATCCTTGTGATCGGTACCTTTTCGGAAAACGGACCTGAAAAATGCAGCGGAATTAATATCCGGCAATATTCTGAGCAATCAATGACAGAAAGATTGAAATTGTTTTTTGAAAAGATAAAATGTATTAAAATCGATCATAAAACCCCGTTTAATACGATCCAGAATTTTATTTTCTGCAGCTTCAGGAAATTGCAGAAGGTGTAGTGCGGAACTGTTCAGAACACAACGAATTCTGCTTTTGCATTTCTGACACTTATAACATACAAACCTGCCGGCCAGCGGGATACATCAAGTTGTTGTGCTGAAGTATGTATGCTACCGGATAGGAGTATTTTTCCGGTAATATCCTTAACAGTAAAATTTTCATTTATTAATGCATCGGGTAATTCTATTGTAAGTATTTTATTTGCCGGATTCGGATAAATCGTAAATGAATGATCAGTTGCATCATTAACGGCAACCAGATGCACAGCGATTGAATCGGTTATTCCCGTGCTCATATTATAATAACTTCCGCTCGGTGTTTCTTTCAGTGTAACGGCACGCACCATATAATAATTTGTTCCTTCAAGGGGAGAAGGATCTGTCCACGGAGAGTAATTGGTTATATCATCTGTAAGTCGTATATAATTTCCGAATTCCTCCGCAGCTCTGTAAATATGGTATCCAATAACATTGGGGTCGGGGGAGAGGGAATAATCAACGCCGACTGCAGTAGGGATCTCTACAGCTAATGAACAGGTAACATTTTCAACCGGTTGCACTGTATGCATGCGCAAAGTAGGATCACCCATTAAAGCAATATGCACCCAATGCGGAAAAATATTTGACATGTACGTGGAAGTATTGTTCTGCGACAAACGCGTGCTATATCCGATATTTTCTCCCAGCACCATATGATGAAATTGCCAGTAAGGGCGGCCCGCCCAGCAGTTGGTGAGTGTCATTCCGGAGGCAAGCGGAGCCCGCAGAAAATCATCTGTAGCATCCCAGTCGCCGAAATACGAACCAAACAGCATCGTGAAAATTGTTTGAATGGAATCGGCGACAAAATCCGCAGTTGAACCAACACCGCCTGCTCCCTGATACCATCCTCCTCCGCAACCATAACTCCATAAATAAGCAGAATCGGTCATGGTTGTGAGATAATCGGCTTCCACTGTTTGTCCTGCGCCGAACATCGGTGCAAAATTTCTCCATCCGTTACTTGCAAATGCCTCCCCTGCAAATGCCCCGAAATTATCATCTACAAGTCCGCGTTCAGCAACTGAATAAGCTCCGCTCCTGAATGCATGATCTTTATCCAGATATTGTTTGAGTAATAATACTTCCCCTTCGGTGAAGGAAGGCATATTACTGAAATCAATGCGACCTGTCTGCAGTTCGAGTTTCGATTTAAAAACCGACTGATCATATTTTCCGTCCCCGGGGACATTCCAGTTTTCGGGACGCGAGGCTACGGTAACATCCACGGTAGCATCCGTATATGCAACATCAATATCTCCGTAAATTCCATCTGCCGGCCAGGCGCCTTCATGATCGGGATGACCATCGGGATTGAGATCTCCGGAATAAGGAACCGGCACGCGTCCGAGTAAAAGAATAGATTGCACATCAGGATCTGCTTCGGCCTCTGCAATTATTTTATTCTGTACGGAAATAACAGTCTGATTTCTTGCAACATTAATGCGTTTTACACTCCATCCATCACCCGAAATATCTTTCATCAAACGGTAAATTTCATTTTCCAGGGTTGCTGTAATTGTAGTATCGACCACCAGCAAACATTTTCCGCGATGATCTGCCATATGTGTTTTTACGCCTGCAGCAATATATCCATACGCCGTTATTGCATCCGATGTATTTCTTGTTACTTTATATTCATACACAGAATCAAGAATTACAGCATCATCCGAATAGGCAACGGCATCACCGGTGAGTGTTGCAACCGACATACCCCATGAGGTAGCATCCTTCGCTTTTTTGTAAATAATATAATCCGTTGCAGTTGGGTACAGATTCCAGTGCAGCGTAATATTCGCCGGAGACTCTGAATAGCTCGCATATATTTCCACTGCATAATCGGAGGAAACCTGTGCGAATAAAGTAGTGCAAAAGGAGGAAAGGCAAAGGAGAATAAAAATCCGCATGCGGTAAATTTAGGCAATTAATTCTGATACGGCAGCGCCGAGTATTTCTGCGGCAGCAGGAAATGTGCGCAGCCATAATTCCGGTTCAATGAGTTCCAATTCCGATACAGCCATAATTCCGTTATTATCGCGGATCAGGTCCACGCGTGCATAAACGGGAAGCGGCGAAAGGGTAGCAACAATTTTTTCTGCAAATGCAATTACGGAAGCATCGGGATGCCATGGCCTGACCGTCCCGCCGAAATCATCCTGCACACGGAAGTCGCCGGGCTTCGCATTTTTTTGTACCGCATGCGTGTAGCGCCCCTGCATGACCATGAGCGTAAATTCACCTTCTGTGAGAATGTTTTTCTGAAAGGGTTGCAGCAACATGGATTCTGATCGTATCAGTTGCTGAAAAATATTTTCATGTGCAGAAATAGTTTCGCCGCTCAATTTAAATGTATTTTTAGCGGCACCGCTGACAGCAGGTTTTAGAATGGATGCATCCCAACCGGCGGTATCAAGAATGGATTTCAGTGAACCGGTAAATCCGGGTTCAATGAACAGGGTCTCAACAACAGGAATTCCCTTTTTCTGTAAATCCGCCAGATAATGTTTATCGAGGTTCCACCTGACCGTCTCCAGCGGATTAATAAATTCCGTGCATTGCGAAGTGGTGTTCAGCCATTGTTGAAATGCATCAAAATGATCAAAATAATCCCACGGTGTGCGAAACAAAATACTGCGTGTGGACGACCAGTCGAATTGATCATCGGACCAGCTTTTCCGGATGACACGTAAATTTCTCTTTTCGAGAGCGGCACGAAGAATTGCATCCTCCAGTAAAATATTTTGAGAATACGTATCGGGTTTTTCCGGAAAGATATACCGGTCCTCTGTCAGTAAAACAACATCAAACCTATGCATGCACAACGTTTTTTTTGAAGAGAATACTTACAGCACCAGCACTGAGTCCGCCCATAATTCCCATTATGAACGACGCGGTTAAAAAGAGGATATAATGATTCGGAAGAGAAAACAGCGCTGCCATCTTTTCACTCAATATCGAATAATTAGGTATATCTGCAATGCAATATAAAATCATCCAGGCAAGGAATGTGCTAAGGAAACCGGTTAAAAAACTCAATAAAAAGGAAGGTAACCGGAACAGTATTGCAATAATAACTGCTGCAGGAACAAAGACCCACCAAACCGAAACTAATCGCATGGCCGCAGTACACAATAACATTCCGGTAATTACCGCGATCCAGAATTTCAGGCTCGTTTTTATTTTCATTGGTGCTGTCATTAGCTCAATTAAAATGCATTAAAAACATAGAATTCTTTTGCGCATCTTCTTCTGAAATAAAGAAATGCAATTCATAATATTTACCCTCCGACCAGGTATCAATAAAATTATCGTAATAGCGGCTTCCGGGGTTCCCCGACTGACCACCGGGATAAACGCCCCAGGCCTGCACCGGATCGCTAAGTTCCACTACCATGCGCCAGCTTGGGCCGTGGGTCTCACTGGTGGCATTTACGATGCCATTATAGCCACCATTTTTTATATGCAGCCGGCTGAAAGGAAGTAATTGTGCAATATGCATTATTCTGGTGTCCTTATACGTATACCATGCAGGGGCATTTATATTCGATTTTTGTAAAGCATCAACTGCCGACTGCATTGCAGTAAAGCTCAATAATAAAATATCATTCAGTGATTCCGTTTTATCCTTTGTGTCAGCGCGATCGAATAAATGATAATTCTGCGGAAATGTATTGATTGCCTGCGCGGTGATGTATTTATCCGGTAATATCAGTGAAATTTTGTCACTGATCATTTCATCCCATAATAGCGGGCACAATGTATCCCACCAGATCTGAAAATATGTGGGTGCGATCGCAGTCGCAGAATTATTGAAGTCCCAGGTTGAAAGGATCTTATACGCCTCCGTGTTTTTATCCGGAATAGCAGAAAGCATTTTCGGCAGCACTTCGCTGGCCATGAGATTAAAATTACTTTGCTGCAAATGCTTCATATCATCGGGCGTAATATTTTCCATTGCCGTGAGTTCCCGGTTGATAACACGATTGCGGTAAAATTCGAATTCATTGCTGTTGTAATAATAGGGATATGTCGAGTCTGCCGGATGCTGGTTTGCCGAAGAACAAAAACCCCGTTCCGGATTCTTTATTGTTGGATTTTCTTCAAACGGAATATATGTCTGATAATCATCCGCAGGGTTTGAACCATTCAGAATTGTTCTTCCTTCGCCCGCATATTTTACCGGAAATTTCCCCTGATGTGTTATTGCAATATCTCCTGATGCCGAGCCAAAAATAAAATTCTGCGCAGGGCAACTGTAATAACTAATCGCCGAGCGGTAATCATCATAATTTTGTGCTTTGTTCAGGAGGAAAAATGTTTTTACCTCTTTTGATTTTTCCAATGCCGGCCAGCGCATCGCGAGACCTTTTCTGGAGC
>CAYTFT010000157.1:0-6501 GCA_964437155.1 uncultured Chitinophagales bacterium
GGCGTTATGATCTTACATGTTTATCATATGCCATTTGCCGACGAGCACATGCCACCGGATATGATCAGTGAACTGGTGGATACCCAGAACAGGCAGGCCGAGGATGAACTGAAGGGTTTTCGCACCCGCTATGAAGGCTTATTCAAAGGAAGTGTGCCGGTTGAATTTAAAACCATGATGGGGTTTGCTGCAGAAACGATCATGGAAAATGCCAGATCGTATGCAGCCGATATGATAATTCTGGGTACACAGGGAGCCAACAGTATCGAGGACCGTTTATTCGGAACTGTTACATGGAACGTGATCAAGAAATCGGATATACCTGTTGTCGCTATTCCGGGAACGGCTGAGATCAAAGAATTTAAAAATATCATGATCCCGTTTGAAGGCACTGATAAGGATGATGAAATGATCACCTACGTGTTGGGGTTTGCAGAAAAATACGGAGCAGTAATTCATGCTGTGCATTTTTTGCAGGATTCCACCAATTACAATAAATCAATGATCGATAAACTTCATGCCCGTTTCAGAAAGGAACTGGATGGAGAAAAATTGCAATTACATTTCCTAGCTGAAAAAAATATCACCGAGGGTATTAAGCGATTTGCATCGCGAAATAGTATAGATATGATCAGTATGGTAACGCATAATCACGGGCTGTTTTCAACGATATTCCACATGAGCGTAACACGCAAGATCGCCCTGTATTCGCAGATCCCGCTGCTTGCCTATAACGCGGATAAATAGTACCTTTGAGGAGAATTTTTTCAGGCAAACTTTTGTAATATGACTATGGTAACCAAGATTCCAACCCCGGACTGCGAGCACTGCAAAAGTCGGCAAAGTTCTCTCTTTCACTTTTGTCACGTTGAAGAAACGGACTTCATAAATGAGAATAAGACCTGCGCCATGTATAAAAAAGGCCAGACAATATTCCACGAACATTCCAATTCTTACGGACTCTATTGTCTGAATGCCGGAAAAGTTAAATTATACAAACAGGCCGCCGACGGTAAGGAACAGATCCTTAAAATTGTTACTCCCGGTGACTTTATCGGATACGGTGCAATGCTTTCTTCCTCTACGTATGCAGTTAGCGCCGAAGTAATAGAAGACGCAGTCATTTGTTTTGTTCCGAAAGAGGCCGTTCTGAAGATCTTCAGGGAAAACAGCCGTTTCTCGGAAGGAATGGTTCAACTGCTCACAAAAACGATCGATCAAACGGTCGAAAAAATGGCAGATATCGCCTACAAGCCTGTCCGTGGAAGGGTTGCTGAAGCATTATTACTCCTGAGTGAATCTTATAAGGACGAAAAAAATCCGGAAGGCGTCATCAGCATAACACGTGAAGATCTTGCTTCTTATGTTGGTACTGTTAAGGAAACTGCGATACGCGTTTTAAAGGACCTTAAAGAAGAGGGCCTGATCGAAACCAATAACCATGCAATACGGATCCTTGATCCACGCGGACTTGCCAAGGTTTGTGATCTCTACGATTAAATTTCCTCTGCTCAAAACCAGCCTCGTCCTGCATGCAGGAATGGCCATGGAATAGAAACCAGAATTATTATGAGGGCAATCAGATAATAGGTAAACTGCGCTTTGCCGGCTCCCGCACTGTCTGTATTTTTCTTTGCTCTGGCATATCCGATATGGATCAGGACCAGGGCGATGATCATTCCTAACGCATGTTCAACTGCAATATTTCTGAAGCTGCTGTTTGACATCTGGTCACCAAAACTGCTTCCGATCGCACTTGTGTTCGCCTTCAGAAAAAAGGAATACAAACCGAGTCCAAGCAATAACTGAATATCCGCTGCGATCATTGTGAACATACCGAAACGTCTGGGTGCCCCTGCAAAACCGCGTTTACCTTTGGCCGCCTGGCGCCCGAAAATTATCGCGGCTATCATCAGGATTAAAATAATATATCGCCATCCGGAATGCATGCTGAGTAACATCTTATAAAGTCCCTCCGGTGCTGAACTGCTCTGCAGTAAAATATCTGAAAAAATTGGTAATCCCATGCCTGATTTTATTTTATGGGGTAAAAATAGACAATGTTTGGAAGGCTTTGAAAAAAACAGGAGGGTTTGCTCCCTCCTGTTTGATACATTGCTGCTTTTAAAAGTTTGTCCTGAGTGTGAGATAAATATTTCTGCCGGGTGCACTGATCCCCGATGCAAAAACACGATAATGCAGGTCCATGATATTTTCACAACCCGCCATCACTTCAAGCCATTCAGTTGCTTTATACGAAGCTTTCAGATTGAGTGTATACCATGCCGGCATTCCATCGGCTGTTGCATATTGCTCATTATCTTCCCCGCCGACAATATTATAATCCTCTATTTTTTTCCATCCGTTATACAGTGCATATACTTCTGCATGAATACCGGATTTTTGAAAACTGAAGGATGTTTTACCATAGACCGGGGGAATATGGTCCAGCGGATAAGGTGTTGTATCCGTTTCAATTCTGCCATACGTGTACGTGAAATAAGTAGCCGCCGAAAACATATCATTGATCTGCACATCAACACCCGCATTCATTCCGTATAAATATGCTTTCCCTGCATTGGTGGTGGTGAGCACTTCACTTAATTCACCGTCATACAAAATGGAATCTTCTCCGTTAAACAATCCCGGTTGCACCGATAAATAATTCGAGAAGCGCGTATAAAATCCGGTCAGTTCAAATTCTGCCATATCTTTAAATACCTTGACAATATTCAGATCTGCATTATACGTATATTCCGGTTTGAGATCCGAATTAGGAACGACAAGAGATCCGGGAGCACTTTCAAAAACCTTTGTCATATCATCCACATTGGGCGACCTGAATCCGGTGGATCCGCTGAGCGCAATTTTTGTTGCAGCATCCGGAGAATAGATGATACCAAGAGTGCCTGTGAGCGCTCCTGCATTTTGTTCAATCTCATCAAACGGAAACGGGAAAAATGTTTTATCAGAAAACACACTGTGCAGCATACTGTAATTATACCGCAGGCCGTCGTTCAGTACCCATTTATTGTTATTGAATTTATAAATATGCGAACCGTATACTGCAAAATTATTCATGGTTGAACCGCCATCAGGATAGCGTGTATCCAGTGGTGAAATTTCTCCCGAAACAATATCCTCCTGTTCGGCAGTTGATGCGACGGAATTCAGATATGTTTCCAGACCATAACGGATCTCTGAGGTTTTAATTTCCTTGCTGAAATCGAGATTCGCGCCGATCACATCCACATTTTCTGTGCGATGCTGCAATCCGGTTTTATTAAATCTCCGCTGATGCCGGCTTTCTTCAATAGCCTGATAACTCGCAGTAAAATGCGCCATGTCAAAAAGCGAGCAGGCCGACTGATATTTTAATTCATATGCAGCCAGAAGTCTGTCCTGCGGGCCATAATACCATTCCGCATATTTTAAGCTGTCGTTATTCAAAGGATCCGTCAGCCTGTCGTACCGTGGAATATCGGTGGATGTGCTGTATTGAATATTCAGTAAATGAGAAACCTTATCACTTTGCTGAAATAATAATTTCTCCATTACATCATATTGCGTGTAACCCGACTGCACCTGCAGATATTTATCGTCATTTTTTACGAGTGCATCCACGCCATTATTTGTTTCAACATAATAATGCCTGGTTCCGAAACCCGGATATTTATCATTTTGCACGGTACCTTCTTTCAGATCTCCAAAATCAGCATAACTGACAGATGTAAATGATGCAACCTTTGCAGATGCCACATTAAAATGGAGGTTACCTGCCAGCGCACTTGCAGCAGTTCCGTAGCGCAAGAAAGCACCGCCGCTTATCTTATTTTCTCCTTCACTTAAAAGATCCGGATTTCTTGTATGAAAATGAATAACACCGCCTAATGCATCACTTCCGTATACAACAGAAGAAGGTCCGTATGCAATTTCCATTTTTTCGATGAGCGATGGATCGAGTGTAATAATATTTTGCAAATGGCCTGCACGGTAGATCGCGTTGTTCATTCGTATTCCATCCACAACAAGTAAAATACGGCTGGCTTCAAATCCGCGAATAATGGGACTGCCACCACCCTGCTGGCTTTTCTGTACCAATACCTTTCCGCTTTGCTGCAGTATCTCTGCTGTGGTTTGCGGGTTGGAAAATTCAATCGATTTTAATTTAATAACATCGATCTTCTGGGCGATGTCCTTCCTTTTATCGGGAAACCTGCTTCCGGAGATCACGACCTCCTCGAGATCGTAATTTGTTTCTGTTTGTGCAACTACAGAAATTGCACAAAGCAGTACACTAAAAAATATAAATAAAGACTTCATAATTTGATTTTAAATGAGAAAATGAAATAAAAACTAACTGAAATCAAATTATGCCTTCGGCGGAGGTGACTGATTCTGCAGAAACGGATTTGCATAGAATTGCAGAAGATAATTCCGGTAAGGACCGATTTTAATATTTGCTTCTGATGCTATAAATCCGGAACCTGTGCAATATTCATTGGTAAAGAATTTAAATTCGGGTAATGCGGATTTGCTACCCTCTGCCCTATGCTGCCGCATTGCATTTGCATTGAAGGACGCCCGCATTTCCTCTTCCTCTGCATCAGCAATGCATCTGATCACGATGTTTTCACCGGTCACATGCATTTCCTCGACGTCGTACAGATACCCTTTGTAGATAAATTCCTTTTTCTCAATAAACCGCAGGGAGGGATCATGCAGAGGCACGATGATGGTTTGCACGATATTTGGGTCATACGATGCATCGGAGATCATTTCGGCTACGGAATTGCGGTAATAGGAAATGCGTAACTGGTACAGAAAATAATATCCTGCACTGTTTACGAAGAATAAGAACAATAATATGGCTGTAATAAATTTCCGCATCGGACCGGCAGACAAAGATAGCAAATTGGCTGTTCCGGACAGAAATTGACTAATTTCGTTTTTGAATAACCTCTGAAAATATGAAAAAAATCATTTACAGTTTACTTATCACCTGTGCCTTTGTAAATAGTGGTTCCGGCCAGGTGATTGGCGCCAATGGGGAAGGATTCAGCGGAAATATTACACAGGAAGATATCAGCCAGATTAAGGACCTGGCGAAATATTACCCGCTTGCCATCCGCTGGCCGGGTGGCGGTGATTCCAAGGTGGCATTTCCTTCCCTGGATAAACCCGGACTCGGCATGAATAAAGATTCGCTCATCGCACTTTACGATGCATTCAGGGATAATGAGGATCAGGTAAAGGAGGATGAACTGAAAAAGGACCTGAAGAATTATGAAACAGATATTCAAAAAACCCAAAGCGATCTGATGAATCTTATCCGCGTTGCGCATCAGGTGAAAAATTTTCAGGTGGATTATTGTTTAAATGTAATGCAGGGAACTCCTGCATCCAATCTCTCAGCGATCCAAACCTTAATTGATTCAGGCGTGAACATCATCTCCATTGTGGCCGGGAATGAGACATTTTTCAGTTATCGTTTTGATTTCGAACGATACAGAAAAGATTTTGAGCCGATCGTGAAGGCGTGCAAGAAAAAGTATCCAAACATTCCTGTTTTATTATGTATCGGTCAGAATATTGACTCAAAACAACATATTGCCTGGAATAATGCACTCATCAGTTATATCAACGCACATCCCGATCTTGTTGATGGCGTGGATATACATTATTATATGGCACAGGAATTAAAACCTGCCATTGCATTGCATCCTAAATTGCTGGTAATGAAAAAGGAAACATATTATCCTGAATTGGACAAGGCATTTGCAAAATATATTGAACTCTATAAAAAAGAAGATGCATTTCCATCGCTTATACAATATCTGCATGAAAATTTACCGGGTAAAATTTACCATTGCACTGAATTCGGCGATAAGAATGCGGAGAACTGGTCGAACACAATAGCATCTGCGGGACATGCATTTTATATTTTCTGCGCATACCGGAATGATTTCAATATTTTACTCGCACAAAATCTCATGGGCAACTGGTTATGGTCGGCACGCAGGCCGCCTTCACATTTTGACGAAAATCCCGATAATGTGCAACGGATCAACCGGTGTTTATGGTATTCGGTAAAATTAGCAAACGAGATCCCTTATGATATTCCCGAGCTCACCGGAAAAATTACCATTACGAAAGAGGGCGTGTATTATTATTACTTCAATAACGCCGGCGGAAAAGCTTGTCAGCCCGATATAAAATTCTATGGTGTCGGACTCGCAACATATGAGACGCATTATATTACCGGAAAATACACGTATAGCAGTGCGGGCTCAACAGGATTTATGGACAAAGGATCTGATAAAAGTCTGGAAGTAAAGGGAATCACCGTTGACAAATCCGGTTCTGTTGCAAAAATTCCTGCCAATGCATTTGGTTACGTAAAGATCACGACAAAGTAGCAATTAAAAACACAGCAAGAGAATACAGTGACCCCGGAGGGACTCCCCGTCCGACCGGTGACAAGAACAATTTTGCTTTTTA
>CAYTFT010000158.1:0-6495 GCA_964437155.1 uncultured Chitinophagales bacterium
ATTTTGATTTTGAGTCCATTGCATTTCTCGATCTGTTTTCAGGCACCGGCAGCATCAGTTATGAAATTGCTTCACGCGGATGCACCGATATTGTATGCGTGGAACTCGATCAGCGCAGCCTTGCATTTATCAAAAAAACCGCAGAGGAATTAAATGTCCCCCTCAACGTTTTGCGTATGGATGTTTTCGAATATATCCGCACCACGAAGAAAAAGTTCGACCTCATTTTTGCCGGTCCGCCCTATCCGTTGCCGAATATTCCGGATCTTCCCGAAGAAATTTTTGAAATGCAATTGCTGCAGGAGGGAGGATGGTTTGTTCTGGAAACCAATCAGAAATATTCATTCGATGAGCATCCGTATTTTTTGCGCAAGCGGAATTACGGGACCACCTTTTTTCATATTTTTGAATGGAAGGCGAAAACCTGACGCAGATCACTGTTCCTCTTTTTTGCCGGGCTTAATTTTGTAACACAATAAAACCGTTTTTATGCGCAGAATTGCTGTTTTTCCCGGATCCTTTGACCCGGTAACACTGGGCCATATCGATATTGTTGAAAGAGCGTTGCCTTTGTTCGACAAGATCCTCATCGCTATTGGCAGTAACACACAAAAACAGGGCTATTTTACGCTCGAACAGCGGATGAACTGGTTGCAGGAGATATATCTGCACGAGAAAAAAATTGAAGTACACAGCTATACAGGTCTCACGGTTGATTTCTGCAAAAATCACCATGCAGATTTTATTCTGCGGGGATTAAGAAGCGCGGCAGATTATGAATATGAAAAAGTAATTGCGCAAACCAACCGTACGATGGAACGCACCATTGAAACGGTATTTATTTTAAGTGCTCCTGCTTATGCACATATCAGTTCTACAATCGTGAAAGAAGTAATGCGGCATCATGGAAAAACCGAAGGGCTTGTGCCGATGGTGGTTACCCGCGATGCATGACCTGTATTCCCGTTGTTACTACATCTGCAATGTTAGCATATGCCTTGTTGAGTTTATCCTGCGCTTTATCGGCGGGCACCCATAAAACGATCTCAATATTTTCTTCCGCCTGCGGAACGGGTTGTTTATCATCGCTGCACATCATCAGATACCAGTGTGTAACCTTCAGCACCCGCTGATTATTTTCCAGCAGATACGTATGATACGTCTTCATTAATTTCTTTACAACGGATAATTTGAATAATCCCGTTTCTTCCCGCACTTCCCTTAATGCAGCGGCTTTCTTTTTTTCTCCCGGATCAATTTTTCCCTTCGGCAGATCCCACATGTTTTTCCGGAATATCAAAAGGATCTCATCCTTATTATTGAAGACAAGTCCGCCTGCCGCGCGTATCTTTTTATAATCGGCAAAAAGCAGATTTCGCATTTCTTTCGGACGCGGCGCATAGATGCGAAGGCTTTTTATACCGGCATTATTTTCCAGCAGATGAAATGCTTTTTCGATCTCCTTTTTTTCTTCAAAGGAAAAAACAGGATGCTTTTCATCAATGGTAATTATGTCTTCCGGTCGTTCACCGGCGATAATATGTACGGGGACTTCGTTAATGAAAATTTTATAGCTGTGAGGCATGCTGTTCAATTCGAATAATGCGACACTTTTTGCGGATAAACTTTTACATATCGGAGCGATAAAACTGCGTCCACATGAACCTTTTACCTGGGCCAGCGGATGGCGGTCACCGATCTATTGCGACAACCGTCTCACTTTATCCTACCCGGAAATAAGGACATGGCTCAAAAATACATTAGCAGACGGCATTCGGCAAAAATTCACGCATGTGGATATAATTGCAGGCGTTGCCACAGCAGGAATTCCACATGGCGCCCTGGCAGCTGATGTGTTGAAATTGCCTTTCGTCTACGTGAGAAGTGAAGCGAAGAAACACGGACTCACTAATCAGATCGAAGGTAAACTCCCCGCGGGAAGCAGGGTAGTGGTGATCGAAGATCTTGTTTCCACAGGCGGCAGCAGCCTCACCGCCGTGCAGGCACTTCGCGACGCAGGTGCAGAGGTGATCGGCATGGGCGCTTTGTTTACCTATGCATTCGATCTTGCAGAAACAGCATTTAAAGAAGCGGAATGTCCGCTTTTTACAATTTCTGATTATCCCGCTCTCATCCGGTTTGCCATTGCACACCAGATCATCGAAAAGGATACAGAGAGCCTGCTTGATGAATGGCGTAAAAATCCTTCTGCATGGATGCAGAAATGATTCCGCTGATCGTTACAGGCGCAATCGCCGGTTTCGCCGGCGGCGTTATAAACTTATATTTATGGTATCTCACGCTCACGAAAAAGAAAATCTTCGGACGGGATGTGCATGCAGGATTTGCATCCTCCATTAAAAAAACACTCGACGAAATTCCGGAACATCTGGACAAAAAAAATATCCGGAAAATTGAAGAGCGGATTCTGGAAATATTTGATGCCTTCATGTCGAAAAAACTGATCGAGAAAATGCCGGTACTCAGCATGTTCATCGACGAAGCACTCATAACAGAGATTCGCGTGATCTTTAAACATGAAATGGAAGTGCATCTGCCCAATATTTTAAAAAACAGCCTTACTACCGAAAAAAATATTATCATGGTTATATCCATGATCACCAAATCCATTGCAAAAAGTCTGAAAAAATATCGTGTGCATGCTTTACTGTTTCTGCTGGCCGGAACGTTTGCCGGTGCAATGATCGGATTAGTGGCAGGGTTTCTTTTCTGACGAAGCACAATAAAAATGTAAATGCTTACCTGAACGCTTCACGCAAAAATTGAGTTAGAGAAATTGTAAATTTTAATTATGAAAGTGGAAATATGGAGCGATGTTATGTGTCCTTTTTGCTATATCGGCAAGCGTAAATTTGAAGCGGCGCTGAAGGATTTTGAAGACAAAGAGAATATTGAAGTGGAATGGAAAAGTTATCAGTTGAATCCTGAGCTGAAGACAGATCCTGCAAAAACAGTAAATGCATATCTCGCAGAAATAAAAGGCTGGTCGCTGGAACATGCAGTCAGGCTCAACGAAAGGGTTACTGAAATGGCTGCCGAAGCCGGGCTCGAATATCATCTGGATAAAGCGATCGTGGCAAATTCCATGGATGCCCACCGGCTATCGCATCTCGCAAAACAATACGGTGTGCAGGATCAGCTCGAGGAATTATTATTCCGTGCCTATTTTACGGATGGAAAAAATACTGCCGATCATGCAATATTAAAATCACTTGGTATGGATGCCGGTATTCCTGAAAATGCAGTGGCGGAATTGTTAGCAGGAGATGCATTCAGCCGGGAGGTGCAAATGGATGCATATGAAGCGGGACAACTGGGAGCGCGCGGTGTTCCTTTTTTTGTATTTGACAGAAAATTCGGAATTTCCGGCGCACAGGATGTGCAGGTATTTAAAGATGTTCTCCGGCAGGCATTTGCTGCATCAGAGCCGGCTACAGAATAATTACGGAATTATATGCTGCAGTAAAAAGCGGTAAAATTATTTTGCTACTACCAGTGGTATCGAATAATATTGAGCACCATTGGTAATCACCACCATATAATCACCGGAGATCAATTTCGAAATATCGATCGGGAAAATGCATGTAGTACCGGATGCTGTTGTTGTCTGCAAAACATTTCTTCCCTGCAGATCATAAATTCCCGCATAACAAATTCCGGAAAATAATGCACCTGCATCTATTGAAATGACTGTGCTGGCCGGATTAGGAAATACTTTAATACCATTCGCATTTTGCATATCCTGTACGGCAGATGTTACTGCAATTGTTTCAGCCTGAATATCGGCACCACAACTGTTCGTTACGATGAGCTGCACCGTCCATGTTCCTGCTGAAGGATACGTATGCCAGGGATTTTCTTCATAGGAAATAGTTCCGTCGCCAAAGTCCCACATATAAGTAAGTGCATCGATGGATGTATTATTACAAATGATCGAAAATGGCCCGATAGGTGTAGCGGTAAATGCAGCAACTGGTAATGGTGTGAGCGTAAAATCAACAGTATCAGCGTTCACGCAACCTGTAAATGAATCAGTTACCGTAACAGAATATGTTCCGCTTGCATCTACAAATATTGTTTGTGTAGTGGCTCCGGTGTTCCATAAATATTCATCTCCCGGATTTCCTGCATCCAGCATCACACCCTCACACACAACGCCGTCATCACCAAGATCAATTGTCGGAAGCGGATGGATATTTATTGTCGCGGAGTCTGCAACAAAACAGGTTGGATTTGCATAATATACAACCCAGTAAGTACCCGTTGCTGTTACCTCAATAGTCTGGGTGGTTTCGCCGGTACTCCATGCATATTCTGCGGCGCCGGCACCTGCATCCAGTGTTACGGCTGTTCCGAGACATACATCTGCATCATCAATAACAACAACAGGCGGCTCAACGATGGAAATCGTTTCTGTCACCGAACCTGCACACGGCGTTACAGCAAATCGCCATCCTTTTTCCGTCATGGCAAATGGCTGATTATTATATAATTCATCCGTAACATATGCTATGGTGCCGTCAATATTTTCAATGCCCTGTGTCATATTTCCACCGTCGTTCTGAATATCGGTAACATGCAGATCAATGGCATTTGTTGTTTCATATAAAACGATCTGTCCGCTCACGGTTTGTGTATGCCCATAATGCACAACATCCAGATATTCAACAATAAATCTCCGGTTGGGAGCAGTTCCCTGCATTTCATATTTAATGGAACCGCCGGCAGCGGGATTCAGATCGGTAAAGCAAAAAGCGATGATATCATTCGGATAAGCGACATTCGGAAAATGTTGCACTGCATAGGAATTTGTACCTGCGCCAAATCCGATATATCCGTTGGAACAAATGAATATTTTGTTATATACATTTCCGAGATACGTGAAGTAAAACCCGAGATTAATATTATCGATAAATGCATCATCCCCAAGCGCTGCGACAGTCGGGTCAACAAGGGTATAAGGCGCAAAAGGAATGGGAGATACCGTATAGGGTGATGCCGGTGTGAAAGAATACGTTATATCCGTAGAGCCGCCGATACCGCCTATGATAAGCGGATCAAATTCTCCGGTCACCGGGTCGATAATACCATCACCGCTCCAAGTGCCTCCGCCGGCGATCGGACTTGGAAATACATGTTCTCCGGTATAACAGATGCTTGCAGGAAATCCGGTGTTGAGGTCAGTAAATAAATTATTCACGATGCACCAGGCAGTATCATTTCCCGTGAATTCATCTCCGGTAAGGTCGGTCCAGCAACGGATAACATGTGTGCCGTCTGCTGAAAGATCAGCGCCCGGTCCAAATGTTACTGCAACGCTATCTCCGGCGGCTAATATGCCCGGATAGGTTGCCGAGGTGACAGCACCGCCGTCCACATCATAGGAAACAGTGAATCCGGAAGCCGGATCAGTGCCAATATTTTTAACGGTAAAAGTAACGGGAACATCAGCACCCAGATCGCATGCATCTGCAATCGGATTCACCATGAGTCCTTTCAGGTCATTGGCATAACCAAGAATTGTGATGGCATAATCCTCGGCCTCACCGTATGTCTGGCTGCTGCATGCATCAAAGGCAGTGGTATTGTAAACACACCTGATCCGCAGGACCGTAGGGCCGGGAAAAGCGGTTGCGGGAACTGTAAATTCAACATAATCCTCCGCATCGGCCGGTAGGGTAAACGGGGTGAAAAGTTCTTCGGTGGAACCGAAATTGCCATCCTGGTTATAGTCGATCCAGGCGCGGTAACCTTCCAGAAAATAGGGAGTATTTACAATATGGATTTCGTTGGTACTGCCGATCATTATCTCATCTGACATGGCAGTGAAGTCAGAATATCCGCTTCCGTCGCCGGGTCCGTTACCCAGGTTATTGATGGTATTCATCTGAAAACCATCAATATAATCATTGTCAGTTGTGCCGACGGTATATGCCGGAAGGCAATACTGTCCCTGCGCGAAGAATGGCAAAAGGCATATAGATAATATGAACCCGTTGCGGATCAATAGTGTGTGCAAAAATGTCGTAGTTAATAAATTACCTGATTACTTGTTCAGTGTTTGCATGAACATTTCCATTTTGGGGGCGCGCTGAGAAAGATAATCGTTCCATTGCGCTGTATCCCAGATATGGCCTGTGGAATCTTTTGCATTCACCACCTGCACATGGATCTTTTTCTCGGCAAAATTTCCCGTCATCATGAAATAATGCTCACTGAAATTTTCGCAGAATTGCTGAAGAGCTGCCTCACTGGCGAAATTGCAGGCTGTTACATCGATCACATAATTGTCGGCCATTTGTCCTGCAGGCAGGGTGATCACCATGTGATTATTGATAGTTGCAATAACCGGGTCACCGGCAAAAGCTGCTTTTGAAACAAAAAGACTTATTGTGATAAAGAGAACTGAGGTAACGATCTTTTTCATGCTATTTAGTTTTGCCAATAAAGATAAAGAATATTTTGGAATAGGGG
>CAYTFT010000159.1:0-6489 GCA_964437155.1 uncultured Chitinophagales bacterium
TTTCACCCTTCGGTGTTGTTTGTCCCCATGGATTTGCAAAATCTTTTCCGATCATGATCATGCCGCCCCGGGGACCGCGCAATGTTTTATGCGTGGTAGTTGTAACGATATGACAATGCGGAAGCGGGTCATTCAATAATCCCGTTGCAATTAATCCGGCGGGATGCGAAATATCCGCCATTAAAATTGCCCCAACCTGATCGGCGATAGAACGAAAGCGTGCAAAATCCCAGTCCCGCGCATATGCAGATGCACCGGCGATGATCAGTTTCGGTTTTTCACGTAATGCGGTTTCTTCCACCTTATCCATATCGATTGTCCCGGTTTCTTCTTCCACAGAATAAAAAACAGGCCGGTATAATTTCCCTGAAAAATTCACAGGGCTGCCATGCGTAAGATGTCCCCCGTGCGAAAGATTAAATCCGAGTAATGTATCACCGGGATTTAAGCAGGCAAGCATTACCGCTGCGTTTGCCTGCGCGCCGCTATGGGGCTGCACATTGGCATATTCTGCACCAAATAATTGTCTGGCGCGTTCAATAGCAATATTTTCCGCTTCATCAACATGCACACATCCTCCGTAATATCTCTTTCCGGGATACCCTTCGGCATATTTATTTGTAAGACAACTACCCATCGCTTCCATCACCTGATCGCTCACAAAATTTTCACTGGCTATCAGTTCGAGGCCCTCGGTTTGGCGGTGTAATTCTTTTTTAATGATGTCGAATATTTGAGTATCTCTTTGCATATAATTCTTTTAAGACAGACAAAATTAATCTATTCAGCGAACGGTTGGTAAGCACGCATAAAAAAAGGCCATCGTTTCCGACAGCCTTAATCATTTACAGAATGTTTTTATTTATGATAAACTACACGTTCATTCATTGTTTGAGAGCCGGCAGTCAGTTTGATAAAATACATGCCGTCAGATAAATTATAATCACTGAGGTTTAATTGCACGGAGTGGTCACCCTGTGTTCCTGATAACGATTGTGCATTGCTGACAGAAGCAATCAATTGTCCGGTTACAGAGAATATTGAAAGCACGATATCTGTTTGCGGATCACTCAGCTGATAATTTACGGTAATTGGTCCGCCGGTTACGCTCGGAACCACATTTAATCCGATCGCACCATTTTCATTTTCGTCAATTGCGTTTGCTGAACGGAAATGTGCCGTAGCATTTTCAAAATCCGCCAGTGCAAAATAAATATCCGGTGTGAACGGATCCGGATTCGCAGTATGATTATCCAGTTCCCAGTAATCAAGTGTATATCCCGGATTCGGAATAGCACTCAGGTTTACCATTGTACCGCTTGTGAAGGATGTTGCATACGGATATGTTCCGGGTGTAACTCCTTCCACACTTGCATTTCCACTGCCTGCAGGCGTAATATCGAGTGTGAAATTATATAACGGCAATGTTGTGGTAACAAACCATGCGGTAATAGTATCTGAATTGGTAAGCGAAACGGTAACCGTATCATCGGTAACTGTCGGCGCCGGTGTATGGTGTAAAAATTCCCAGTGGTCAAATGTATAAGCGGGATCGGCAATTGCTTTAAATCCTAAAGTAGTGCCGCTGAAATACGTTGCGGGATAAGGATAAAAATCAGGAATAAGGGTATTTACTTTTACGTCGTTCGGACTTCCTGCCGGTTCCACTTTAATTACAAGCGGATATGCTGTTACATCAAAACAATCTTCAATACCTGCCGGCATATATGCACAACGCGTTTCGATAAATGTGCGGAGTGCATCATAATTTGCGTTCCAGCCGGAATAAGATCCGCCCCATTTATTTGCATGCCTTGTCATTTCAGGATCGAGCACGGCACGCATACTGTCGAGCACACCCAATAAATTATCGCAGGAGAAAGTCGTATTGATCATATCTGCAAACCTGTTGATATAATCAGAATGAAAATCGGCATTCACCATTAATGCATTCAGAATATCAATATGTCCGTTGGGGTCAACACCACCTAACGTGAGCGGATCACAAGGACTTGCCGTTGGCGAAACATCCGGGATTCCGGTATAATTAATATAATGTCCGAAAGTGGCATCCTCATCCCATAAAATATACCGCCATGTAAGTGCGCCGCCGGTAACATCATATCCTCTCCACCAGCCTGTATTCCAGTTGAGCCAGTCGGATGTAACAGCCAGCGTATTCACCTGCACATAATCGATAAGACTCATGGTATTGAGGTTATCCTGCACATACGTATAATTCGCAGGAATGGTCATGTCGTTAGTAGTAACAAATGTCACGAACGGGTTCCACGGAGCCATTGTTCCATATTCGGCCCATGTTCCGCCCCAGCATTTAATAAAATCCATTTCATATTCACCCTGGCCGTAATAATAATCTGTATAATCGGCATCGTCCACTTTCTCGCGGGTATCATAAACACCCCAGTAAGCGCCATTTAAAAATTCGATATTAAAAAATGTTGAACGTTCATCTAAAACCAGTGTATCCAGTTCGGTGAGATGATGTACGTATGCATCGCGCACATGCGCACCACCCGAGGAAGAAGGATAATTATCATTCGCAGCTGCTTTTGAAATCAACCGCTGATAACCCGTGCGATCTGTTACATCAGAAAAGAAAGAATGATCGATATCATTATCATATCCAAACTGATCGCGAACGATATAATCATATCCGCGCTGATTGTATGCCCATGAATCATTTCCGTGTTCATTAAATGTACCTACCGCTTCATCAATTAAATTAAAGTCCTTGTCGAATAATTCGAATGAACCCACGGGTACTAATCCCCAGCCAGTTGCAAGCAATAAATCATCTACTTGTTCACCTGCAATGGAAATTACAGGAACAGTAGTTGTCTCATCAATAAAATAGGTATTTGTGGAACATAAGCTCGGCAATGTATCCACTGAAGAGCAATAGGCTACAGTACGTAAAACGGTTGTGGAGGTGATCGTGATCGGACCCGAATAAATAGTTGCCGCGGCTGTCGGGAAACTTCCATCCAGCGAATAGCGTATGGTCATATCCGGTTCAGTAACCGTAATAGTAACCGTTACGGAACCGGCATAATTTCCTGAATTAGGCGTCATATTGGGTTTCGTCGCGTACGCAAGTTTAGGTGTGGTGGAATTAGATGCATTGGGCGTAGGGTCAGTAAAAATCCGCCAGTCGGCAGCACCATTCGGATAGCGTCCCCAGGAATGATTGGTCTGGTTCGGATTATCAAGATGCTGCACATCGATAATGGTACCGGCTGCATCTGCAAAAACAACATCTTCAGCGCCGGTGGTTTGTGTCAGTTTAAAATTTGTATGATAATTTGTCCCGACGAACGTATTTCTGTTGGAGCACCAGAACCTTAGGTATCCGCCTGCGGGGATAGAAACACCGGCAGGAATAACATATTTCATCGGATCCGATTCCCGGTCGCTGAGGTAATATCCTGAAAGATCCACGGCTGCGGCACCCGCATTATACAATTCGATCCAGTCTTCAAACTGCCCGTAATTATCAGCGATATCACTGAAATTGGCAGCAGAATATTCATTGATCACAACCTGTGCGCGGGAAGTGAAAAGCGTAAAAAAAGCAGCGGTCGTGAGGAGGAGTAATTTTTTCTTCATCATACGTTTATTTTTGACCTGAACAGAGCCCGGCTCTTGAACCTATAAATTTACGACGGGAATTTTAAATTCCGTTAATTCCGGAAAGGTTTTTCGTTGCTCCGCTATCCTTCCTTACCCGAACAACAGCATCCGCGGCAGCAAAGGATATTACACCCCGAAAGCGTGCAAAGGCTTAACTTAGCCGCTCAATTACCAAAAATGAAGGCGATCATACCCGTAGCGGGCGTAGGCACGCGCTTAAGGCCGCACACGTATTCACAGCCAAAGCCGCTGATACCCGTTGCCGGGAAACCGATTCTGGGCTTCATCATTGAGCGTCTGGAAAAAGCGGGTTTCCGCGAATTCATTTTCGTGATCGGATACCTGGGAGAAAAGATCGAATCCTATGTGAAGGAAAATTTCCCCGAGATCAAGGCGCAGTTTGTCGTGCAGAATAAACGCGAAGGGCTCGGACATGCGATCTGGCTCACACGCGACCTCATCGGAAAAGATGAACCGCTGTTTATCGTGCTGGGAGATACCATTTTTGAAGCCGACCTTGAATCGGTGATGCAGATGCAGACCTCGGCACTCGGATTAAAAAAAGTAGACGACCCGCGCGATTTCGGTGTGGCAGAAATTAATGATGATTTACAGATCACACGTGTGATCGAAAAACCCGCCATTCCGAAATCCAATCTTGCGCTGGTCGGATTATACCGCATCATCGAAAGTGAGGCCCTGTTCTCCGCGCTGGATAAAATCATTAGCAACGCATTTAAAACGCAGGGCGAATATCATTTAACCGATGCATTGATGCTGATGATAAATGAAGGGATCCGGTTTTCAGGATTTAAAATTCAGAACTGGTATGATTGCGGAAAGAAAGAAATATTGCTGGAAACAAATGCCATCCTTTTAAAAAAATCGATGCCCTCCGCTCCGCGGCAATATACTTTTGAAAATACAATTATTGTTGAACCGGTGAGCATTGCCGAAAATTGCGAAATTAAAAATTCCATTATAGGGCCGAATGTTACACTCGGAGAAAATATTTCCGTGAATTATTCCATCATCCGCAATTCCATTATCGGTAATGACGCGCATATTGATGATGTGGTATTGCACGATTCGGTGATCGGCAGCGATACATTCATCAAAGGTTTAAGCCAGAGCCTGAATATCGGAGATAATACGGAGATTGATTTGAGTCAGAGCTTTGATTAATGTGCTGATGTGCTAATGTGCTGATGTGCTGATGTGCTGATGTGATGATGTGATGATGTGATGATGAGATAATGTGGTGATGAGATAATGTGGTGATGAGATAATGTGATGATGAGATAATGTGATGATGTGAAATAATATTGGGAGATTTTGCCGGATATCGCTTTTAATCAATTTAGAATTTGCATTGACCCAAATCGTCCAGTTCTGAATATATAAACTTTGATTGTATCAGACATTCGCATATAATGTTTTTTTATGATCATATTATCGAACAATTTGATTTACTTGTTATCAGCATTAAATTCAGGAGTTATAATAATTTTTAATAAATATTTATCTCATATCTAAAAAATCATTCTAAACGAAAATTTCACATTAGCATCCGCCGCGGCGGACACATTTGCATATTGATAAATTATTTCAACATGACTAACAAAATCACCTCCCTCTTCAATATTGAATTCCCGATTATTCAGGCGGGTATGATCTGGTGTTCGGGATGGGAGCTGGCGAGTGCGGTGAGCAATGCCGGCGGACTGGGTTTGCTGGGAAGCGGAAGCATGTATCCCGATATTTTACGCGAGCAGATCAGAAAATGCAAAGCGGCCACTGACAAACCTTTTGGTGTGAATGTACCGATGTTGTATCCCGACATCGACAAGCATATGCAGATCATTATGGAGGAGGGCGTTAAAATTGTTTTTACCAGTGCCGGGAATCCGAAAACATGGACGGGAATTTTAAAAGAAAAAGGGATTACGGTGGTGCATGTTGTGAGCAGCAAAAAATTTGCATTAAAGGCGCAGGAGGCCGGGTGTGATGCCGTTGTAGCGGAAGGTTTTGAGGCGGGCGGACATAACGGCCGCGAAGAAACAACAACCCTGGTTTTAATTCCTATGGTGCGTGATGCGATTCAGATTCCGCTGATCGCAGCAGGCGGCATCGCCGACGGGCGCGCAATGCTTGCATGTATGGCACTCGGCGCCGACGGCGTGCAGATCGGCAGTCGCTTTGCTGCCAGCAAAGAAAGCAGCGCACACGAAAATTTCAAGCAAACGATCATTCATTCCGAAGAGGGCTCAACTGTTTTAACGCTAAAAGAGATCACACCTGTAAGACTGATAAAAAATAAATTCTATTCCGATATAGAAAATG
Source organism: uncultured Chitinophagales bacterium (assembly GCA_964437155.1). Classification (GTDB taxonomy): domain Bacteria; phylum Bacteroidota; class Bacteroidia; order Chitinophagales; family BACL12; genus UBA7236. The sequence continues at coordinate 5,998 of CAYTFT010000159.1, forward strand.
CGTATGCGCATAATGCAAGTATCGATGAACTGAAAGCACTTTTAGGTCGTGGCCGCGCAAAAAAAGGCATGTTTGAAGGCGATCTCGAAGAGGGCGAACTGGAGATCGGACAAGTGAGTGCGCATCTCCGCGATATATTGCCGGCAGGTGAGATCGTTAAAAATATTTGGACGGAGTTTCTGGAAGCAAAAAACAAACTAACCGATTTCATCTGATAAAAAGACCGATGCTTCTTGTTTGGTTTTTTTAATTGGAGCAACGTCAGAAGATTTATTCTTTCCTTTGCGGTTGGCGTCCCGGCCAATCCGCCAGATTTTTTATGATAAAACAATGCAGCAAGCAATTAATGCAATAATCCAAGCCCCAGCGGGGCGACATTATTGTAGCTAACAATTAATGCATTAATTCAAGCCCCGTAGGGACGACATTATGGAATTATTATTCACGTGGATGATTTTTTTTCACCGACCACATTATTTAATTACAATGAAG
>CAYTFT010000160.1:0-6475 GCA_964437155.1 uncultured Chitinophagales bacterium
GTATTCTGACTAAGATATCCAGAACCCGTATACAATTCCTGGCGGCGTTTTTTCCCGTCTGCGAAAGTGATCTCCGCATAGGTATCGCCCGGTTGTAGTGCGATCACCGATTTTGATTGCATGAGTTCAAATGCTTCCATTTTATCGTTGCTGTTGGTAGTGAGCAACGTTGGTTTTTTCGCTGCGCCGATATTGATCAACGCCAGGCCTTTTGCATTCAGGTGAGAATAAAATCCTGAATTTCTCGCCGGCAATGATGTAAAGGAACCATCACCGTTACCCAGTAATACGTTTCCGATACCGGCATCCTGTGTATTGGTTTCGATCTCTGTCTCGTACCAGTTTCCATGGCTCACAATGTCGAGATTGCCATCGCCGTTTACATCCATCGCCACGATTCCGAACGTGGTGGAAATTTGTGCTTCATTCGGCAATTTGCGGACAACAAATTTATTATTGCCGGTATTTTCAATGTAAGAGGAATAGAATGTATTGGCTTTATAATGCAGCTTTGAATTTTCCATTCTCTTTTTACCGTAGAAATCCCAAACCTCTGCACGGCCATAGCTGTCCCAGTCAGGGAAAATAGTTTCAACATCTTTGATCTGTTCGATCATCCGTTCGCGTGTTTTTTCCGGGAACAGTTTATCGTGTTGCCAGTAACCGATGATAATGTCATGCGATCCATTATTATCATAGTCATCATAGAATAATTCGATCGGTTTTTCCTTCGGACGATATTTTAAATTAATACCGAAGTTTCCTGCCACATAATCCATGTCACCGTCGTTATCAAAATCACCCGCAGTTATACTGTTCCACCATCCGGTTGCATCTTTTAATCCCGCCTGATCGGTGATGTTCTTAAATTTACCGCCGTTATTTTCGAAAACAGTAACGGGCATCCATTCGCCCACCAGCAGGAGATCAAAATCGCCGTCGTTATTTATATCTGTCCATAATCCACCCGATACCATACCGATCTCTTTTAATTCGGGAGCGATATTATCCGTTACATCGGTGAATTTGCCGTTCGTATTCTGGAGAATATAACTCTTTGTCGGGAATGGATAATTACCCGGGATCATTCTTCCTCCTACAAACAGATCCATGTCGCCGTCTTTATCATAATCCTGAGCGGCAACACAAGAACCGCTGGAGATCATTTGCGGCAATGCATCTGTTTTAATTGTGAAGTTGCCTTTTCCGTCGTTGAAATAAATTCTGTCCTGTAAATGCTGATCATCTTTCGGGAAATCACTTCCTCCGCTAACCACATACAGGTCCATATCTTTATCATTATCCGCATCAAAGAAAATACATCCCTGATCTTCCGATTGAATATCTTCTTTCCCTTCGGCGAAGTTTGTTTTTACAAAAGTTCCGTTGGATTGCTGCGAATAAATTGCACCGCTCTGATTTTTAGCGCCGCCTACAAAGAAATCATCCAGGCCGTCGTTATTGATATCGCCGACAGCAAGTCCGGGTCCGAGGTTACTTAATTCGTGCGGAATAAGGAATTCGCGGTCGAAATCGTCGAATTCATTCTCCACATGTTTGAAATCTATATTCAGGGAAGCCGTTACATCCTTAAAGAGTGCATTGGCATTCGGTGCGTTAGATTTCGCTACGTTCACGGCATCCTTATGTGCGATGGTGATTACCTGGTTTGCAGCAATATCGGTGAGCACATTTTCTTTTCCATCGAGCCATACGACGACCAGTTTTTCAACTTTATCGTTAGATCCCAATCCGAAATGTGCAACAGGTTCCGAACAACTTAAATACCCTTTCACCGTTTCCATCTGCACATATTGCGTCTCATTTGCAGTTGTCGCATATAATTTAGCGCCTAATCCGTAAGGATTGGATTTATCGCCTTCCAGTTTAACACGGAGATATTTATTCGCACTTAATTTATTTGCGTTGTTACGTGCGATATACGCTTGTGAATTCGCATTATTTACCACGATGTCAACATCGCCGTCATTATCGAAATCAGCATACGCAGCACCGTATGAAGTGGAAGGGAAATATAATCCCCAGTCCTCACGAACATCATTAAATGTAAGGTCACCTTTATTTTTGAACATCGCATTCGGCCATTCCAGAACTGAACTTGCAGGGATCTGTTTCCGCAATTCATAATATTCAGAAGAATCGGACAAACGGTTTGCACGCGTTAGTTTAAAATATACTTCCATAATATCCATGTGGCTGTCTTTGAGGAAGCCATTGGATACATACAGATCTTTGTAACCATCGTTATCATAATCTGCAAACAAAGGGCTCCAGCTCCAGCCGGTTGTACTTACACCTGCGAAGTTTGCCACTTCTGAAAATTTGCCGATCCCGTTATTCAGCTGTAATGCATTTCTGCCGTACTGCTGGAGATAACCACCGTTAACGAGTGTTCTTAAAAATGTCTGTTTGTTGGATTGCATGAATGTTTTAGTACCGTAATTTCCTTCAATATCCATGTCAACTGTGAACATATCGAGGAGGCCGTCATTATTATAGTCGGCGATATCGGTTCCCATTCCGTAATAAGAAGTTTTGCATAAAACCTCACGGCTGCTTTCTTTAAATGTACCATTTCCCTGATTGAGATAGGTATAATCATGCATGATATAATCATTTCCTACAAACACATCCATCCATCCGTCATTATTAATATCACCTGCCGTTACGGAAAGCCCGAACCCGTGATTATTAATACCGACTGCTTTATGACATTCCACAAATTTTCCGTTCCCGTCGTTGCGGTAAAATTTGTTGCTCATGTTGGTACCGGTTTCAATTTTCTGGAAATTCTTCTGCTTGTTTTTATCCTTGAAATCGGTAGGATGCGTTACGATATAGAGGTCGAGGTCACCATCATTATCGGCATCGAAAAAGTTACCGCTGTTTGAATAACTGTCGTCATCAATTCCGTATTCTTTCGCCTTCTCGGTAAATGTATTATCGCCATTGTTGATATACAGCAGATTGCGTCTTCTTTCCGGGTCCTCATAGCGGGCACGACAAACATATATGTCCTGCAAACCGTCTTCATTGATGTCCACAAAGGTCACGCCTGTGCTCCATCCCGGTTTCTGGTTGATACCACTTTTTGCAGTGATGTCCTCAAACTGCATATTTCCTTTATTGAGATAGATCCTGTCGGGCACCACATTGCCGGTAAAATACAGGTCCATAAGTCCGTCATTATTAATATCACCCACGCCAACGCCACCTCCGTTATAGGAATATCCATACCGGTAATAATTGAGGTCAAAGGTTTCAATGAGTTCGTTGTTGAACGTTATTCCTGTCGACTGGCCTGTAAGGATGTCGAACATCTTTCCGGATTCCTTGTCGGGAGTGACGATCTTGTTTTTGTCAATATTCTCCGTAAACTTCCAGTCGTTCAGATATTCTTTCCCGTTTTTATTGGAAGAACAGCTGCTGAATACGGTAAATACCAACGCGAATGCACATAAGAAAATAATAGATTTCATGCCTTTATACGGTTTAAGGGGCAAAGTTAAGTTGAAGGAAAGGCTTCTCTTCCCGACCTCTGTAAATGTTTTGTTAACGAATTATTGGTGGTTCAAATTGATTAAATTTGCCCCTGTTTTAATTCAAAAACAATCCAAGACTAACCTTAATCAAAAATTATTTGTCATGAGATTCAAGCACTTATCATTCATCCTATTGGCAGGTATTGTACTGTTTTCAGGCAGTTGTAAAAAAACGGCTTCGGGAGTAGACAATCCTCTGTACAATGATGTATCCAAGCCATCGAGTGAGGAAAGCGCAAAATTCCTTATCGAATGGTGGAATGCACTGTTTTCATTTGTTGCAAGCGAACAATTATCACCCCCTGATGCATCAAGAATGTTTGCCTACATTTCAGTAGGTCTTTATGAAGCACAGATTTGCGGAACGCCGGATTACCTTTCCCTTGAGGGACAGTACAACGGATTAACTGATCTTCCGCGTCCTGAGGACGGAAAGATCTATGACTGGCAGACATGCGTTACTGAAACTATGTATCTGGTTTTGGACGGATGTATGTCCCGTTATTTCCCTGCAGGTGTGAACACGCTGAATAAATTATCAGAAAAGCAAACTGCAGAGCGCAAAGCAGCCGGAATTCCGGAAGATGTTATGGCGCGCAGTAAACAATATGGTGAAGATCTCGCCAATGCCATTCTCGAATGGAGTGAGCAGGATCATTATACCGAAACCCGTTATAAGCAGTACAAAGCGCCTTCAAGAGAAGGCCATCCGAGCTACTGGGAACCTACCGATTTCAATCAGACTGCACTTGAGCCGTTCTGGGGAACACACCGTACTTTCTGTGTAAAAGACGGAGCACAGTGTGATATTGATAAAGCGCCTAAATATAATGGTCCCGGCGATACAACTTCAGAGTTATACAAGCAGGCCAAAAAGGTATGGATGGTTGATAAAACCCTTACCGAAGAGCAAAGAACACTGGCCGAATTCTGGGCTGATAATCCGTATGAAACCTCAACGCCTCCGGGCCACTGGATGGAGATCCTGGGTAATTTCGTGAAGTCAAAAGATATGAAGCTCGATGAGGCCGCAGAATTATATGCACTTGTTGGCCCCGCAATGGCTGATGCATGTATCACTGTCTGGAACACAAAATACCGTGTTGACCTGGTGCGCCCGAAAACAGTTATCCGTGAAAATTTTGAACCGAAATGGGAGCCTTATGTAGAAACACCTCCTTTTGCAGGTTACACTTCCGGCCACTCCGGTTTCAGCGGGGCTGCCGCAACTATTATGACTGCTTTGATCGGCGATAATCTTGCCTTTACCGACAGCAGCCATTTGAACATCGGACTCTTACCACGTGATTTCAAATCTTTCAATGATGCAGCGCAGGAAGCAGCATTCAGCCGTATGTATGGCGGAATTCACTTCGATTGCGATATCGATGATGGACTGGAGCAGGGAAAATGTGTAGGTAACTTTGTTCTTGACAATGTGAAAACACATCCTAAGCGCCAGGGTGGTTCAAAGGCTGAATCCGCTAAAAAGGAAGAATAACTGAAAACTCAAAAAAACAGACTATGAAAAAAATATTGAATATAGCATTGATGGTTGCCTTTATCGGTTTCTTAACCGGAAAAGCCAACGGTCAGGTGGTAATGCAGGAATTCCTGTCGATCAACCATAAGGGCCAGGTTGATAAATCTCTGAGCTGCAACGGAAGCCCGCTTTATTATCAGTTTGAATATGTAAAAACAGATCGTGCCCGAATTTTATACACTTTGCATTTATACAAAGACAAGGGCATGAGCAAACCGTGGATGAGCTTTAATGTGGTCATGCGCAATCCGAATGGAAATTTCTATGTGGACATCACCATGCCGAAAGACGGCGTGAACAAAGATGCTGCAATGATCTTCAGAAAGGACCTGCGCTGGAGCCGTGTGAAATTTTCTCCGCATGAAGGCTGCGCACGCGTAAATCCTCCGGTATGGGAACGGTATACCATCGGTGCTGAAACAGAAACACCTGAAGTGCTTTTTGCCGGTTTGCTGAATAATTTCATTATGCAACTCGATAAGAATGTTGATTTCAGTTGCTATGCAACTAAATAAGCAGATACTTTAACCGTATAAGGGCGTTGTTTAATTGCAACGCCCTTTTTTATTTTACTTTGTAACTGAAACATTCCGATCGCATGCAGAAGTATATCGCAAAAACATTACAGGGACTTGAAACAGTGCTTGCCAAAGAATTATATGCTCTTGGTGCGTCCGGCGTACATATACAGAAGCGTGCAGTGGAATTTGAAGGCGACACTGCGATGCTGTATGCCGCTAATATTTATCTCCGCACAGCGATTAAAATATTACAGCCGCTGATTGCATTCAGTGCAGAGGATGAAAATGTTTTGTATGAAAATGTAATGGGATTTGACTGGAGTTCCGTTATGGATGTGGATGATACATTCGCTATTGATAATACTGTTTATTCAACTGTTTTCACACATTCCAATTATCCTGCATTAAAAATGAAGGATGCGATCGTTGATCAGTTCAGAAATAAATTCGACCGCCGCCCAAGTGTCGAAAAGGATGAGCCAACGATCAGATTTAATCTGCATATTTATGAAAATGAAGTAAGCATTTCCCTTGACAGTTCAGGTGAATCTTTGCATAAACGCGGGTACAGGACAGAGACGCATGCAGCGCCGATGAGTGAGGTGCAGGCTGCCGGACTTATTTTATTAAGCGGATGGGATCTTCGCTCCACTTTTTATGATCCCATGTGCGGATCAGGAACATTGCCAATTGAGGCATGGCTGATCGCAAATAATATTGCGCCCGGACTTATCCGTAAAAAGTATGGTTTTCAAACATGGAAGGATTATGATGCTACTCTTTTCCGGCAATTAATGGTGCAGGCAGCAGCAGATGTAAAACGTGTGAAGGTTCCTGTAGTGGGTTCA
>CAYTFT010000161.1:0-6470 GCA_964437155.1 uncultured Chitinophagales bacterium
AATTCCTTTTTGTTCGATCACCAGTTCGTCATCCTGCACATCCATCATTTCAATGAGACGGTCGTAACCGATCACTCCTTCGTGGACACCGGTGAAATAGCTGTCGCGGGTGAGGTAATCTAGCCTGTCCACATCCAGCTGACTGGAAACCAGCTGGTGCAGAAATTTTTTATGATAGGTGCCCGTAAATATTTCGATGGCAAGCGAAAGTTTCCCGTTGAATTGTTCATTGAGTTGCTGCATGAACAGATTAGATAACTGTTCGTGGTTCACATGTGCGATGATGGTTCGTTCGAGAGCATGCGAGAACGGGCCGTGGCCGATATCATGCAACAAAATTGCAATGGTAGCCGCCTCTGCCTCTTTTTCGGTGATCTCTTTTCCTTTGGATCGCAAAACGTGGATCGCTTTTCCCATCAGGTGCATGGCGCCCAAAGCATGATTGAAGCGTGTATGTATTGCACCGGGATAAACAAGATTGCTGAGGCCGAGCTGCTGGATCCGGCGGAGACGCTGAAACCAGGGATGCTCCACAATATCATAAACGGTTTCAAACGGGATGGTAATAAATCCGTAAACGGGATCGTTTATGATCTTTCTTTTATTCAATCCGGAATTTTTATTCAGTGTTTATTCAATTGCGTGCAGATGCGATCAGATTAGGAATATCTTTGCATCATTATTGTGCGCTGCAAAAGTAAATGATTTATGAAGAATGATATAAAGATATTATGGGCAGATGATGAGATCGATATGCTTAAACCGCAGATCTTATTTCTGGAAGAAAAAGGATATGCTGTTGTGCCGGTAACCAACGGGCAGGATGCAGTGGAAAAATGTATTGACCCGACTGTTGACCTTATATTTCTGGATGAGGGAATGCCCGGATTATCGGGGCTTGAAACCCTGCAACTGATAAAGGAACGCCGGCCCGAAATACCGATCGTAATGATCACAAAAAATGAAACAGAAGGTTTGATGGAGGAAGCAATTGGCTCACAGATCAGTGATTACCTTATCAAGCCGGTTAAATCGCAGCAGATTTTACTTACGCTGAAAAAAATAGTGGATAATAAAAGACTTGTTTCCGAAAAAACAGATAGTAATTATCAGAAGGAATTTCAGAAAATATTTTTTACGCTGCAGGATAATCTCGATCATAGTCAATGGTTCGACATTTATAAAAAACTCGTGCACTGGGAGCTGCAACTGGATAATACCGGTGCCACAAATATGAAGGAAGTCCTCGCTTCACAAAAAGCAGAGGCGAATGTTGAATTCGGAAAATTCATTGATAAAAATTACCTGCAATGGCTCAGCGGAAAATCTGCGCCACCGGTTTTATCGCATACGGTTATGCAGGAAAAAGTATTTCCGTTGCTGAAAGAAAAAATCCCTGTATTTTTTATTCTTATCGATAATTTGCGGTATGATCAGTGGAAAATCATTCAGCCGCTGATCTCTGAATCTTATCGATTGCTGAGCGAGGATTATTTCTACAGTATTTTGCCGACAGCGACACAATATGCACGTAATGCCATTTTCGCCGGATTATTGCCAAGCGAAATTGAAAAGCGGTTACCCGGACTCTGGCTGAACGATGAAGATGAAGGCGGAAAAAATCTGCAGGAGCCCGAATTTCTGAAGGATAATATCGTCCGGAATAAATTAAATATTAAATACAGCTATCATAAAATCCTGAACCATGCAGAAGGCCGTGCATTAGAAGAAAATATTCTCAACCTGATGAATAATGATTTCAATGCGATCGTTTATAATTTCGTGGATATGCTTTCGCATGCGCGCACAGAAATGGAGGTGCTGAAGGAACTTGCAAGCGATGAAACAGCATACCGCTCGCTCACACGTTCCTGGTTCGATCATTCGCCGCTGCACAATGCATTGCGGAAACTTGCCGGCAAGAAAGTGCGCATCGTTATTACAACAGATCATGGTACCATTCGTGTAAATACACCGAGCAAAGTGCTTGCCGACAGAAATGCAACGACGAATCTCCGGTATAAAAGCGGTAAAAATCTGCAATACAATAAAAAAGACGTATTTGAAGTGAAAAATCCGGGAGAAGCCGGATTGCCGAAACAGCATATCAGCAGCACTTTTATTTTTGCGAAGGAGGATGTGTTTTTTGCCTATCCCAATAATTACAATTACTACGTGAATTATTTTAAAAATACCTTTCAGCACGGCGGTGTAAGTCTGGAAGAAATGATCGTACCGTTTGCAGTATTTGAAACCAACTGACGGATGCGGCGATTCACTTTTACCCTTTCCGGTACTGATGGTTTAGATGCGCTCGCATCCGAAATAATCAAATGCATTGAGCCGATTAAGTGCATCGCTTTTTACGGTGAAATGGGCAGCGGTAAAACCACGCTGATAAAAGCTATATGCCGTGTGCTGGGTGTAACGGAAAATACCAGTTCGCCCACATTTGCAATCGTGCATACCTATTTAGGAAAGGCCCCGGTTTATCATTTTGATCTGTTTCGTCTCCGATCACAGGAAGAACTGCATGCTATTGGTTTTGCAGAATATCTGGATGCCGGAAATTATGTGTTTATTGAATGGCCGGATCTGGCAGCAAACTATCTCGCAGAATTTCCGCATGCCGTGTGCCGGATTGAAACTGATGCAGCAGGTATACGGCAATTTACCATCGAAACACCCGATGGTGATTGAATTTGCCTCTTTGCATTTTCAATTCAGCTATTTTACTATTATCCTTATCTTTAAACCATGAGTGAACAGACACCTAAATCAATTATTTCGGAACTGGCTGCGGCAGCCGGACTGCAAACGCTGGAGAAGTTTGCAGATGTGGAGAATAAAAAACAACGTTTATTTATCGGCATCCCCAAAGAAGATGCATTTCAGGAGAACCGTGTTCCGCTTACGCCCGACAGTATTGAAACGCTGGTTGCGAACGGGCATCGCATTTTAATTGAGAGCAAGGCAGGTGAAGGCGCCCGTTTTTCGGATAAGGATTACAGTGAGGCAGGTGCAGTGATCGTGTATGATAAAAAACAGGTTTACGAAGCCGATATTGTAATTAAGGTCGCCCCGCCGTCAAAAAATGAGATGGAACTCATTCATCACGGTCAGGTATTAATAACCCCGCTGCATCTCCCGACATTAAAAAAAGAAATCATACAGGAGCTTATGAAAAAGCAGGTGATCGCACTTGCTTTTGAATATATCAAAGATGAAAGTAATACCTATGCCTTTGTGCGCTGCATGAGTGAGATCGCCGGCAGCAGTGCGATACTTATCGCCAGCGAATTACTCGCCGATGCAAAAAAAGGACGCGGGAATATGCTCGGCGGATTATCGGGCATCCCGCCTACACAGGTGCTCATACTGGGTGCGGGTGTTGTGGGAGAATTTGCAACGCGTGCTGCACTCGGACTTGGTGCAACGGTGAAGATCTACGATAATAATGTGTATAAATTATCGAGGCTGCAGAATAATGTGGGGGAAAGATTTTATACTTCCGTAATTAATAATAGGAGATTACTAAATGATATCCGGCTTGCCGATGTAGTAGTGGGTGCAATACATTCTGAAAGCGGACGAACACCCGTGATCGTCAGCGAAGCAATGGTGCAGGAAATGAAACCGGGCAGTGTTATCATTGATGTGAGTATTGATCAGGGCGGATGTATCGAAACGAGTGAAGTGACAACACATAATAAACCTACATTTATCAAACATGATGTGATCCATTATTGTGTGCCGAATATTGCATCCCGTGTTCCCAGAACTGCAAGCTATGCGATAAGTAATATTTCGAGCAGCACGCTTAATCAGTTTCATGAATTCGGCGGACTTGATAATGTGATAAGAATGATGGAAGGTGTAAGACATGGTGTATATATTTATAAAGGATTTCTCACGAATCAGTATCTCGCACAAAAGCTTGAATTAAAATATACGGATATAAATCTGCTTATTACGAGCAGTATGTGAGCAACGAAAATTCAGTTCAAAATTTACTTCCTTCGGTAAGGTAATTCATGCGGTTTTTTTGCGGACAAGCAAATAAATTCCGGCAATCAAAAAAACCAACCCGATCCCGCCATATACAAACTGGAGCCAGAATAAAATGCGTATTACGATGATCTGTGTAACGATCCATGCGAGATTCATCACACCCTGCAAAATAATCAGATAGCCGGCACATGACTTATTCCTGATGACATACAATACCGTGATCAGGCTGGAAACTCCAAGGCAAATGAACAATATGAGTCCCGGAATTAAATAATCGGGAAACGGGCTATTTTCCAGCCACGTTAAGGGCATTTTCAGAATTCCGCCATCCGGTTCTGCCAGCAGGCAAATCCCGCCAAATAATGCGCTGGCTGCATTAAAAAGCAATAATGATTTTATTATAAAAACCACGGTTTTCATCCTGATACAAAAGTAGACCTGTACCCTGTTCCGGATCGAAATAAATGTCATGCATTCCGTTAATTGAAATCACCGGTTAACGCGATTAAGCAAGCGAATTTTGCACCGTGATCTGGTTCATAATTATACCATTGAGTTTATGTATCGGTATTCTCCTTTGGTTGCTGATTGCGCCGGTGATCATAGAGATCGACAGCGATGCAGACAGGTATCATTTGGAATATAAAACCATCGGCAGCGGAAATATTACTTCTGATGGCGAAAGAATTCTTGTAGGGTTAAAACTCTTTTGGTTCCGGTGGGACTGGGATCTTTTTGCATTGCTCACCGATACAATGACCGGTAAAAAAAGAAAGGAAATGCCGGAGGTGGATAAAAGTCCCGACCGAAAGGCTGGGAATGCAAAAAAAATAACCTTCGGAAAAATCCTTGCGCTATTGAAAAAAGTGAAAATAAAAAAATGTGTGATCAGTTTTGACACGGGTGATTATTTAAGAAATGCATGGTTGTTCCCGGTCTTATATCTGTTCAGCAGTAGCAATCGGATTTTGAATATCAATTTTCAGAATAAGACGGTTATCAAACTGAAGATCGTTGCCCGGCCTGCCGGATTATTGTGGACCTATTTAATCACGAAATAAATGCATCTGTATGTTTTGTTTACCTGATATTGCGGTTTGCCGCAGATGACACCGGAAATAAATCGATATTATTTCCAAATTATCTGCGGACTCGTTATTCAAATGATTTTATAACAGATCAATTCAAAATATATGACAAATAATTATGAAGAAATGCTCGGCAAACTGACCGACTTTCTTAAAAATGAAACAAAGACAGAGACTGTGATCGGACAACAATTCAAACTGGGTGAATTTCTGTGTGTGCCTGTGATCCGTCTCGGGATCGGAATGGGTTTCGGCGCCGGCGAAGGCGGCGACAATAAAAACATGAAAGGTGAAGGCGGTGGCGGTGGCGCCGGATTTGGCGTTGAACCGATGGGGTTCCTTGTATCAAGAGGAACTGAAATATCCTTTATTCCTTCCAAATCCTCCAAAGGATTATCCGCTGCATTCGAACGCGTACCGGATCTTCTGGAAAAATATCTGGAAAAAAGAGAAGTGAAAGAACCAGAACCTGTCGCATAACCCCTCTCCTTGCGGCACCGGAGGTATGACTCTGCTTCCGGTTGCCGGAGGAGGAATTTTGCGGAGATGAGAGATGAAAAATGAAAGATGAAAGATGAAAAATGAGATTTGATTTTAGGATGCGCAAAGCGCGGAGATTTTTTTTCTATCGGTGGTATTTTTTTACTCAACCCGACAAACTGGTGCGAGCGTCCGCTCTCTGCGGCGTCCGCCGCGAACAAAATCTTCATTGTAATTAAATAATGTGGCCGGTGAAAAAAACACCAACCACGTGAATAATAATTCCATAATGTCGCCCCTACAGGGCTTGAATTAATGCATTAATGGTTTGCTACAATAATGCCGCCCCGATGGGGCTTGGATTGCGAACTGGCGCGAGCGTCCGCTATATGCGGCGTCCGCCGCGAACAAAACTCTTCATTGTAATTAAATAATGTGGCCGGTGAAAAAAACACCAACCACGTGAATAATAATTCCATAATGTCGCCCCTACAGGGCTTGAATTAATGCATTAATGGTTTGCTACAATAATGCCGCCCCGATGGGGCTTGGATTGCGAACTGGCGCGAGCGTCCGCTATATGCGGCGTCCGCCGCGAACAAAACTCTTCATTGTAATTAAATAATGTGGCCGGTGAAAAAAACACCAACCACGTGAATAATAATTCCATAATGTCGCCCCTACAGGGCTTGAATTAATGCATTAATGGTTTGCTGCAATAATGCCGCCCCGATGGGGCCTGGATTGCGAACTGGCGCGAGCGTCCGCTCTCTGCGGCGTCCGCCGCGAACAAAATCTTCATTGTAATTAAATAATGTGGCCGGTGAAAAAAACACCAACCACGTGAATAATAATTCCATAATGTCGCCCCTACAGGGCTTGAATTAATGC
>CAYTFT010000162.1:0-6436 GCA_964437155.1 uncultured Chitinophagales bacterium
TTACCGAAGCCAAAGGATTTGGCGAAACCCGTCCGGTTGCTGATAATTCCACAGCAGAAGGAAGGGCTTTGAACAGAAGAGTTGAACTCACTATTTTTTACACAAAATATCAGGAAGATACTACAGTTGCAGTTGATTCAAACATTGTATATGAAGATCTCAAAAGTGAATTAACAGCATTAAATGCCGGGGAAAAACTTGTTTTGAAAAATCTGAATTTTTATCCCGGCAGACATTCGATCCTACCCGAAAGCGAATCCACACTGCAGGAATTATTTCAGGTAATGACCGATAACCCGAATCTCGTGATCGAACTGGTAGGACATATCTGCTGCATCGATAAAAATGATCCGGCATTAAATAATACCGGAGATGCATTTGACGCTGACGCTGGCACCTTGTATTTATCGCTCAACCGTGCAATGGCCGTTCGCGATTATTTACTGGAAAAAGGAATTAATGCTTCAAGGGTGTTTGCAAAAGGGAAAGGTGCAACGGAAAAACTCGTAGACCCTGAACTGAATGATATCGACAGGAAACAAAACAGGCGTGTCGAAGTATGGATCATTGCCAAATGAGTGTGGCGCTGTAACTACTCAAATTTCCAATGCACTTGTAGAAAGAAGACGAAATATTTTGCGTCGTAAATGGGATTCCACGGGTAATAGCTTACCCAACCAATATTTTCTCCGGCTTTTAACAAGAATTAACCCTGGATTAACCCATATAAATAAACCATTAACGCAATTAAACATTTATCTGCATTTATTTTGCCAAAACTCAATCACTCTTTATGCGCTCCTACTTCCCGTTGTTTAATTTTTTATTTTTTTTCGTATGCTTTTCCGACGACTTACAAGCCACTGATAATCTTGCCAAACCAAGTCTTAACTCCACGCGCGTTACACAGGCGCCTAAGATCGACGGAAAAATAGATGAACAAATTTGGGCAACGGCACCTGTGACATCTCTGAATATTACCTGGCTGCCGGAATTCGGCAAAGTACCCACTAGAAAAACAGAAGTGCGGGCTGTATACGACGACGAAGCCATTTATTTCGCTGCTATGTTGTATGACAGCCTCCCCAATACAATAAATACCCAATTATGTGAACGCGACGGATATTCCAATGCGGATGATTTCACAGTTGGGATTGATACCTATGATGATGACCTGAATGGATATCGATTTTCGGTAACCGCAGCAGGAGTGCAAAGCGACCAGCGTATTTCACTGAACAGTAATGGCGACAGAAGCTGGGACGCAGTATGGGAAAGCGCTGTGCATATTACAGAGAATGGATGGGTTTGCGAAATTAAAATTCCGTACAGCGCCATTCGCTTTCCTTCAAAACCCGTTCAGAACTGGGGTATGCAATTCAACAGAAGTGTGAATACAACAGGGGAATTTATTTTATGGAGTCCGGTGGACCCTGCAGTTTACGGCGTAATAAATCAATGGGGAAGTTATACCGGCCTGGAAAATATTACACCGCCGCTGCGTTTGTCGTTATCACCCTATCTGAATACAGGATATCAGTGGAATCCTGTTTCCTATACCCCGAAAACGTATGACGAAACATTGATATTAAACGGCGGCCTCGATGTAAAATACGGATTGAATGAAAGTTTTACACTTGATGCCACGCTGATCCCGAATTTTGGAGAAGTGCAAAGTGACAATGTAATTTTGAACCTCTCACCTTTTGAACAGCAATTTGATGAACGAAGGCCATTCTTTACCGAAGGAACGGAGATATTTAATCAGACATTCAATTTTATTTCAGATCGCTTATTTTATTCCCGCAGGATCGGCGGACTCCCCTATCTCTATTTTGATGTGTATAACCGGATCGGGGCAGCAGATGAAGTAATAGAAAATCCTGCCGAGACAAGCTTGTACAATGCCACAAAATTTTCGGGGCGAACAAATAAAAATCTGGGGATCGGAATATTTAATGCTGTTGCAGCAGAAGAATATGCAACAATAAAAAATACCGAAACCGGAGATACGTATACACTCCTCACCAATCCGCTTACGAATTATAATATGATAGTTTTCGAACAATCCATGAAAAATAATTCGAAGGTAAGTTTCACAAATACGAATACTATCCGTAACGGCATTTACCGGGATGCAAATGTGAGCCAGGTTTTATATGACATTACCAACGAAAAACATACATGGAATTACTGGGGCTTCGGCAACCTGAGCAATGTATTTGAACCACAGTATAACAACGAAGGCATTTATGCCGGTGACGATACGAAAACCGGATATAACTATATCGCAGGACTGAGCCGGTTCTCCGGAAAATGGAATTTTAATTTCAGCAATTCCGTCATCAGTAAAGATTACGATCATAATGATATGGGTATTCAATTCGGGAACAATGTGATGAGTAATTTTTTAGGGTACAACTACAATAATCAGGAACCGGAAAAAGGTATTTTCCACAATTACAACAGCTGGGGAAATATCAGTTATAACAGCCGCGTGGAACCTATGGAATATGCTGATGCCGGTGCTTCTGTCGGATTTGCCGGACAGTTCAAAAATTTCTGGAATGCGGGAATGAATGTCTACTCAAAACCATTCTGGTTCTACGATTTTTATGAACCGCGCGTGGAAGGCAGAAAATTTCATCACGCACCATTTGGTTTTGTAAGCGGATGGTGGGGCACCGATTACCGCAAGGATCTTTCTTTTAACTGGAATATCGGATGGGGAGAATCACCGCTTCCGGCTGATCCCTATTTCGAAGCCGGTCAGTTTACAACATGGAATGTCAATGATAAAATCTCTCTGAGTCATAGTATAAATGCAAGCAAGGATCATAGCAATTATGGTTTCGTTGATTTTTACGGGGAGGATATTATTTTCGGAAGAAGAAATGTAACTACCATCGATCAGGAAATCGCGTGCAAATTATTATTCGGTCCGAAAATGAATATTATAACTCGTGCACGGCATTATTGGGGAAATGTTGAATATCTGCAATATTATACATTGCTTGCTGATGGTGATCTGGGTGATACGGAGTTTACCGGTAACTACGACCTGAATTTTAATATATTCAATATTGATTTTGTGTATGCATGGGAATTCGCCCCGGGCAGCTATCTGAATGTGATCTGGAAAAATAATATTTTTCAGAGTGATGATCACAGTGAAGATAATTACTTCAACAACCTGCATAAAACAATGGATACACCCCAGTCAAATGGATTGTCGTTAAAGGTGATCTACTATCTGGATTACAATTCTCTGCACAACCGGAAGGTCTGAATATAAAGTGTACGTAATGTATTAATTTCGTTTTCAGAATAAATCCTTTTCTGATGACGAAGTATATTCTTAAAACGCAGATCAACGACGGTGGTGTTCTGGACTTTATCAATACGGTCACCGATGAAACAAAACGCAACGACTGCCTCCGCATTATCAATATGATGCGGGCCGTCACCGGAGAAGAGCCCAAAATGTGGGGAACCGCTATTGTCGGCTTCGGCAGCTATCATTATAAATATGCTTCCGGCCACGAAGGCGATATGTGCAGAATGGGCTTTTCGCCGCGAAAGGCAGCCCTCACACTCTACATGGCACCTTATTATGCAGAGCAATCCAAAGAGATCAGCCGTCTCGGGAAATTTAAACTCGGAAAAGGATGCATATATATTAAAAAACTTTCAGATGTGGATACGGATGTATTAATGGAACTGATGAAAGGTTCGCTTATCTACATGCAAAAGCTCCGCGATGAAGGAAGAATTTAATATCTTGCAGCAATATGCATCCTCATAAGCCACCCTTCAGGGATTTCTTTCTTTTCTGGCTTAAACTCGGGTGGATCAGTTTCGGCGGCCCGGCAGGGCAGATCGCCATCATGCATGAATTCCTTGTCGAAAAAAAAAGATGGATCTCCGATAAAAAATTTTTACATGCACTCAACTATTGTATGCTCCTTCCCGGTCCGGAGGCACAGCAACTAGCCACCTATATCGGTTGGTTGTTTTACGGAACGATCGGAGGCCTTACAGCAGGAATTCTTTTTATTCTCCCCTCTGTTTTTATTTTACTCGGACTCAGTATAATTTATGTACAGTTCGGGCATATTCCATGGATCACCGCTTTATTTGAAGGATTGAAGCCGGCAGTTATTGCGATAATTGTTCTGGCGCTTATTAAAATCGGTAAACGCTCATTGCAAACCAACATCCATTATCTGCTTGCGCTTGCGAGTTTTGTTGCCATCTTCTTCCTGCATATCCCCTTTCCGCTTATTATTCTGACTGCGATCTGCATTGCTTTCGTACTGCAGTATTTTAATGTAAAATTTATGCAGACAAAAGCATCTGGTTCGGTAACAACAGATACGGAAGAAGGATATTTGCTGACCACGGCAACGGAGATACCGCATACCGGATTTGACAAACGCCGTTTTACCTATCAATTACTGACATTTGCACTTCTCTGGATCATTCCTCTCCTGCTCTTCAATTCATTTTCACAGGATACAGGTGATCAGTTCTGGAATAAACTAATTCCGTTTTTTACCAAAGCTGCCTTCGTTACTTTCGGTGGCGCTTATGCCGTATTACCTTATGTGGCGCAGGTGAGTGTCGAAAAATTTCAATGGCTCACACAGTTGCAGATGGTGGATGGACTGGCATTGGGAGAAACCACCCCCGGTCCGCTGATCATGGTACTTGCGTTTGTTGGATTTATGGCAGGCTACGGCAATTTCGGCCAATCCATTCTTTTTGGAACTTTAGGTCTTCTGGTTACAACATATTATACCTTTCTGCCCTGCTTCCTGTTTATTTTCGCCGGAGCGCCTATCATTGAAAAAACGCAAAACAATCAGCGTGTAAAAGCGATATTAACGATCGTAACTGCCGTTGTTGTGGGCGTTATATTAAATCTCGCGGTTTATTTTAGTGAAGCAGTGTTGTTCAGAGGTGCACCAACCCTGCAATCACTCTATTATCCGAATCTGTTATGGATCATCGTTTCCTTCTTTGCCATGTACAGGTTTAAAATCAAAATGATACCCTGGATCGGAATCAGTGCGGCTTACGGACTCGTGTGTTACTATGCCGGTATCTGAACGGGAATTGCTTAATTTTACGATAGTAGAATATTGAACGTTATGCGCTTCGTGAAATTTCTGATATGCATCCTGCCGGTTCTTGCGGGTATTTATTTTCTGAATAATACAATTGGTACGATTCCGCCCCCCGGCAAAATTCTTGACCCGGTACATGGATTTATGGCGAATGCCGAATCAGCTGCTGACTACCATTCGATGCATTTCAATACAGCACGGAGGAATGTAAAAGGAAATGTATACTTTGATGAAAGACTTGTCCCGCATATTTATGCTGAAGATGAACGCTCGCTGTATTTTATTCAGGGATATGTCACCGCAAAATACCGGTTATGGCAGATGGATATTCAAACCCGCGCAGCAGGAGGCAGATTAAGTGAAATATTCGGCAAAAAATTTATCGAATATGACCTTGAACAACGCCGCAAAGGAATGGTCTATGCAGCAGAGCAGGCAGTTGCTGCTATGGAGGATGAACCGGAACTGAAAAAAAATATTCAGGCTTATTGCGATGGTGTGAACGAATTTATTTCACCGACAACGGATGATCATCCTATCAGTTTATCCTATGCCGCCTATCCCATTGAATATAAATTGCTGGATTATAAACCGGAATTGTGGACCCCTCTTAAAACTGCGTTGCTCTTAAAATACATGGCGAATACCTTAACGGGTTCTGAAGATGATATTGAATTTACCAATCTGAAACAATTACTCGGCGATGAAGATTTTAATCTTTTATTTCCCGATCGTCCTGCAGGCATTGACCCGATAATACCGGCAGGAACAGCATTTAGTATCTCCGGTGATACAGTCACAGAACATTCCTCTCCGGTTACTGGATACTATTACGATGCAATCAAAAATAGTACTGCGGAACAAACCCGGGGACAAGGTATCGGCAGTAACAATTGGGTAGCAGGTCCAGCAAAAACAAAAGATCATGTTCCGATATTATGCAACGATCCGCACCTGCAGCTAAACCTCCCCTCTCTCTGGTATGAAATGCAATTGACTGCTCCCGGAATTAATTGCTATGGCGTTACCTTACCCGGCGCACCGGCCATTGTGATAGGATTTAATAATGCGATCGCATGGGGTGTTACCAATGGTCAGCGCGATGTGCTCGACTGGTATCAGATCGAATTTCGCGATGGGACCAACACCGTATATAAATACGGCAATACCTGGAAAAATACTACGAAGAGAATTGAAAAAATAAAAGTGAAAGGTGCAGCGGATGTAACCGATACTGTGATTTATACGCATTACGGCCCTGTTGTTTTTACCGGTACAGAAACAGCCGGCGAAAAACCGAATTTACG
>CAYTFT010000163.1:0-6388 GCA_964437155.1 uncultured Chitinophagales bacterium
GAAGAAAACAAAAGCTGCAAAAGAGGAATCAAAAGAGGAATCTGCTGCAGAAGGAACGGAAGAGCCGAAATCTGAAGAGTGATCCTGATCGTATAATCATGTTTAAGATCCCGTCTGAAAAGGCGGGATCTTTTTTTTGCGGTAATTAACCCGCTGGTTTTTTTATCGGTTATGTTCGTGCTTATATTTGAAGGGTATTTAATTAAAAGGAAATTATGCAATACTGGCTGATTAAATCTGAACCCGAAACCTATTCGTGGGAAACATTCAGTAAAATGAAAAAGGATGTATGGAGCGGTGTGCGGAATTATGCGGCCCGTTTGCATTTGCGCGCAATGCAAAAAGGAGATATCTGTCTTTTTTATCATAGCGGAAGTGAATCGGCGGTCGTAGGCATTGCAAAAGTGATCAAAGCTGCGTATCCCGATCCTACGGCCACCGACGGCGACTGGAGCGCAGTGGATGTTGCAGCAGTGCAAAAATTAAAAAGACCGGTTGCGTTGATGGAGATCAAATCAATTCCGGAATTAGCTGACATGCCGCTGGTGCGTATCAGCAGACTTTCTGTATCTCCGGTAACGGAGGCACAATATCAGCGGATTGTCGCCATGAGCGAAAAAAAATAATCGAATTTCCACTCCTGAATACGTTACGGGAGTATTAATTCTCCTGCTACGGTTTTTTATTTTTTACCGGATCCTTCCTCCGATTAACCGGAAATAACTTGCATTATTTTTATTGAATTACCGGAAAACATAGTATTTTCGGTAATATAATTTCACAATAAATCGATTCACAATGAAAGCATTTATCACCATTCTGCTTGCAACGGCAATAGGCAGTCTGCAGGCGCAAAACTGGCTCACCACGGGAAACACTGTTACAGGCGGCGAAAAACTCGGTTCCACCAACAACAAATCTTTATTGCTGATCACGAACAACCAGACGCGTATGAAAATAAATAATAACGGTCTGGTGAGTATCGGCACCACCACACCCGCCTCCACCGATAAGTTTACGGTGAATACTACAGCACCCGCACCAACCGGCGTATACTCTGCAACAAAAGGCATTGCATCCGTCGTCACCGGAAATGCCGGTGCAACTTATTTAAGTCCGGCATTTGCCGTATATGGTGTTTCCGAAACGAATAATGGCTGGGGCACGGGCGGCCATTTTGAAGGTGATCTGTATGGCGTTTACGGATCTTCCTGGCAATATGGAGTATTTGGTTTTGGCAATGGAGACGGAGAAACATTTGGCGTAAAAGGAATTGCCGACGGACTCGATATTTGTTACGGAATGTATGGCATTTCACCTTCCGATGCTACCAATTATAATTATGGTGTTTACGGGTACGCAGAAGGCGCATGGTTTTCCAATGTGGGCGTGCTGGGGAATGTTCCGGTTGGCGCTGATGGAGCAGCAGGATATTTTGATGGAGATGTGCAATATACAGGAGGCATTTTCGATGTGAGTGATGCACAATTTAAAACCAATGTGGAGGACATGACAGATGCATTATCAAAATTAATGTTGCTTCAACCTAAAACGTATGCATTTAATCAGGATACGTATAAAGGAATTAATTTCGGAAAAGCAGAAACCGAGATCGGATTTTTAGCACAGGATCTGGAAAAAGTATTTCCGCAACTGGTGCAGGAATTTATTGCACCGGTTGATCCGTTCACAAAAAATGGAAGTGTGGATTCAAAATCCGACCCGTTTACATACAAAGCGGTCAATTATGTCGGATTAATTCCGGTGCTTACTGCTGCCATACAGGAACAACAAAAAGAAATTGAAGCCGGCAACAGCACCATCGCGCAGCAGCAAAAACAAATTGATGCACTTTCTGTCAGCCTGCAAACATTACAGCAGAGATTAAATTGGATAGAGCAATCTGCATCAAAAGCAACAGATCAGCCCGGTAATGCTAATTCTGCTGCATCAGCATTAGGACAAAACATGCCTAATCCATTCAGCAACGGTACGACAATTCCATATACGATCAATGGTGCGTTTCAATCTGCACGCATTATTATAAGCGATGTGCAGGGAAGAGTTATCTATACAGTGGATATTACGCAGTGTGGAAGTGGTGCCATCGAGATCAGCAGACAGCAGGTTCCGGCAGGCAGTTATGTTTATACGCTCATCGTAGATGATGTGATAACCGACAGCCGCAGCATGCAGGTGATGCAATAATTTCAATAAGCAGAAATAAATAAAATAAATAAGGTTGGTTTCGGAATGCACCGGAACCAACTTTTATTTTTCCAGCAAGGGTAACAGAATGCGGATGGTGGTTCCTTTTCCGGGAGAGGATTGTTTTACGAAGATCTTTCCTTTATGATAACTTTCGGTGATACGTTTTGCCAGCGTAAGGCCCAATCCCCATCCGCGTTTTTTGGTGGAATATCCCGGTTCAAAAATTGTTTTTTGCTTTGAGCGCGGAATCCCTTTTCCCGAATCGGTGATATCAATGATCGCATTGTTTTTATCATCTTCCACCTTCACTGAAATATCACCGGCGCCTTCAATGGCATCGAGTGCATTTTTCAGAATATTTTCAATAACCCAGTTAAATAATACGGGATTCATCCGCACCTGGAGGTCGGGTGTGGAATACTGAAAATCGAAGGTCACTTTTTTTGATGAACGCCGCTTGATATAATCGATCGTATTATCGAGTTCTGTTATTAAATTTCTTTCACCCAGATCCGGTTGCGATCCCACTTTGGAAAAACGGTCGGCGATTAGTTCCAGCCGCTTCACATCTTTTTCCATTTCATCCACAATATTTTTCTTGCCTTCCATACCCGGCGAATCCTCGAGGTATTCGATCCATGCAATAAGCGATGAAATGGGCGTTCCGAGCTGATGCGCAGTTTCCTTTGCCATCCCTACCCAAACCCTGTTTTGTTCAGAACGGCGCGCCGTATTGAATAAAGTATATGCAACGATCAGGAATGCAATGATGATCAATAACTGCACATAGGGATAATACAATAATTGGGTATACAGAACGGAATGTTTATAATACACATACTGATAAATATCCGTGCTGATCTCGAGTTTGATCGGCTCGGCAAAATCTTTCATTTCCTGTAATTTTTTCTGCAGAAATAAACTGTCGTGTGCAACATCTGCAGAATCAATATTGAGATAGGCGACAATATTTCCGGCGTTATCCGTCGAGATGATGGGAACCGTTTTATTGGCCTGGATCAGATCGACAAAAAAACCATAATCCTGAATATCGGTAGCAGTTGCTATATAATGGTACACATCCGCGATCTGTTCGACGCGTTGTTTTTCTTCTGCCGCCAGTTTCGTCGCAAGATTATCGGTATACCATAATGTTGCGACAACGATCACCAGGGCGGCGAGCACCAGAATGAGTTTCCATCTTGATTTTCTGTCGTAAATATTCATATGCCCCGGTGGAAATAGTCAGCTAAAATAAGGTGTTGGCTCCAATAATTTGAAACGGAAGGGTGCATAATGCCGGCAATAGATTGAATTTCCATTGGTTTATTCTCCTGCATCATCAAACTCAATGAATTCAATAGCGGGGGTATCGGTAGTATCCGGCTCCGGTGCATTGTTGATCTCTTCTTTTTTAAACAGCTCCTCCTCCGGATCGCGTTTAAAAATATCCATGAATTTTTGTCCCTCGAGTCCGCTTTCCTTCAGCTTTTGTTTCGCTTCGCGTTTATTATATTCAATTACGGGATCATCAACGGTTCCCGTCATGGAAATAAATACATTCACGCCGCCTTCGGCATCCTCCTCATAATTATCTTTTTCTTTATTCCCGCCGAGAAATTTTCTCACCATCATATCGGCAAGGCTCAGGCGGAACTGATAATCTATTTTATTATCGAAGGTATGCTTTCCGCTCAGATACAGATCAACGGCCGATGATCTTATCTGCATTGCGGGTATATTGATCACACGGTCTTTGATCTCGATTTTATTTTCCAGCGTGGAAAATACAATATGCTGCAGATCCTGCAGTTTCACAAATGCAGATAATGATTCCAGAGGTTTATAATTGATCAGTTCTCCGTTTTCGATCTTCATGTCGCAGAGGGTGTAAACAGATTTTTCATCCAGCACAAAATTTTTATCCCAGTGTAAGCTGACATCATAAATGTTCGCCGATATTTTTCCTTTGATATTTTTATCGGTAAGTGTATGCTGGTCGAAATTTTCGAACTGATAAAATAATTGTGCAACATCGATCGTGTTGAGCGTGCCCGATGTTTCCATAAGGATATCGCCATTGGCCACTTCCCGAATCGTGCCATTCAGGTTGAACGATCCACCCATTGCATTTCCTTTTAAGTCGTTGACGATGAGCAATCCTGGTGTCAGTTTTAAAATTGCACGGACAGCATTGAATTCGATCTTATTATATAAAAACTGTGTGCAGGAAAGATCTATGTGTCCGCTGAAATTATATTTTGTTTCTTCGAATGCAGGATCTGGTCCCTGCTCTTCTTTTGTGTATCCGGAAGGAGCCTCTTTTTTACCTGCAAATGCCGCCATCAGTCTGTTGAGCTCTGTTTTTTGGGAGCGGATGCTGCCATTAATATACAGAGCCGGTTTAACGCCGGAAGGAAAAACATTTTCAATCCAGTTATTGATCTCAGCATTTATCAGCAGGTCGGATCCCGCACAGGTAGCACTCAGATTTGTGCATTGAATGGTATTATTGGCAACCACTGCATTCCCTTCCGGAATGGCAATTTTTTCACCGTTAAGACTGAATGCAACATCCTTAAAAACCACAGTGCCCGCAGGCTGATTTTCTGCAAGTGCATCAGAAAGCATTTTTAAATTCCCGCGGATATTGATTGCATGTAATCCGATCATACCTTCAACGTCGGCAGCATTTTCTATTGCAAGCGGAATAATAAGTGCCGCAGGGAAATCGCCGTTCAGCTGCAGGTCGATCACCGGCGCAATAAAATTTTTGTAATTGAGTGATAAAGTTACCGGGCGTCCGTCTTGCTCGGCGGTAAAGTTTTCCAGCTGAACAGACGATGTGGTAGCATTATGCGCGGCGCCATTTGAATAGTTGCCGGTGAAAGTCATAGCACTGAGTTTACCCCCGAATTTTGAATGGCTGATACTGCCATTCTTCATATCGAAAGTAATATCAATAGCGGGCGTTTTTGTTTTCGTATAATATCCGTTAATGGTTGTGCGGAAATTAATAGCGCCCTTTGTCTGCATGGCATTGAACTTCGTGGAGATGTCGCCGGGCAGAAGGAGTAATAATCCTTCGAGGTTGATCTTTTTACCTTCAATTTTCAGATCATAATGATCTTCCTGTAATAAAGTAATGGCGCCGTTTACAGCAAATGTATTTTCACCGATGTTGATGGTCCCGTCATCAAAACTGTAATTTTCTGCAGGAACGTCTACCTTGATTTTTGTATTGATCGTCGTTTCTTTATTAACGAGATATTCGTTTCCGCTGATACTGATCCTCCTGGATAAAATATCTCCTTCCGTGCGAAGTGTATATTGATCGGCGGAAAAATTTCCGCTCATTTGCGCATGATGCAGAAGGAGGGATACGTCCTGTTTATATTTATAATCGAGATACTGAAAATCGATATTATCGCAGACGACTTTTTCCAGATTGAGTTCAAATGCAGTGGAGGATGTTGTATCATCACTGCTTTTCCAGAAATGATAATTGATATCCCCTTTTTTATCGGTGATGAGTTTACAAAATCCGTTTTTGATCAATATGTTATGGATCGTATACTTTCCGTTGAGTATATTTCTGATATTAAATAAAAGAGAGATCTCTTCAGCCTGCAGAAAATTTTTACCCGAATGGGAAAAGCTTTCGCGGATACCAACATTATGAAATACTACCGAGGCTTCGGGAAAATGCCTGAACAGGGAGAGTTCGATATCCTCTTCCTGTACGCTCACTTCCGTCGCGAGATTTTTATTGAGTTCTTTAATAAAAAGGCCCTTGACTTCATCCTCAAAGAAAACCGGTATCAGAATACAGGCAATCAGGATTAGACCGGTAAAAGTGCTTAGCGTAATAAGTGCATATTTCAGCACCTTTCGCCATAAGGGTTTAGGCGGAGCGGAGGGTAATGCGTTGGTTAGTGGTTGCGGCGATTCCTGCACGGTCAAAGTTACTGGAGAATGCATAACGCCGGAAGCAGCGATCTTATGTTTTATGCACAGGGCGGAGGGGAAATTTTAACGCTATGCAATAGAAAAGTGATAAAAACAATGCATACCAGAGGGTGGGAGTTAATGGATTCGAACCATCGACCCTCACGTTGTCGACGTGATGCTCTAAACCAACTGAGCTAAACTCCCTGTGCTTATTAAGTACATGTAA
>CAYTFT010000164.1:0-6321 GCA_964437155.1 uncultured Chitinophagales bacterium
GCATTAGGTTCCGGAATTTTTGCTTCTTCTGCATTTCTGAACCATACCGAAAATTGTGTCATCGGCGAAGGATACATATTATTCGCATCCAGGGATCCCTTTTCATAACTTGTGCGGAGATGATTGATATTACCTTCAACTGGTTCCATACGGTCAGATTTAATAGATTTTAACTGCAAATTTTAGCAATATTCCGCTAACACATCATAACTTGCGTCACCTTTCGTTAATGATTAAATGCACATGCAGAAGCGCACAACCGGCCCTTTACTTCTTGGCCTTCTGATTTTCCTGAGTGCTTCTTCCGTTTTTGCCCAGTCGGAACTCATCCAGTTATCGGGAATTGTAACCGACGACCAGACATTGCTTCCTGTCCCCTACGCACAGGTGAGCGTTCCCGCTTCACGCCATTACACGTATTCCTCGGTAGAAGGTTTTTTTTCGATGGTTGTGGATCCGCTTGATACCATTGAATTTTCGGCACTGGGTTATAAGACCCGAATGTATGTTGTACCCGATTCCGGCTTTCAGGTGATCACTTCTATTGCGGTGTTCCTGAGCAAAGACACGCTGATGCTCGATGCCGTGGAAATTTATCCCTGGCCATCCAGGGAAGAATTCAGGGATGCCTTTCTCGCCTACCAGGAAAGCCGTGAAAACCAGATCGGACCGATCCCCGGGATAAAAAGCCGGAACGAAATCGACACGGTTCCCAAAGCGCCCTCTCCTATCATGAACCCGATCTCCTTTTTGTATGAGGAAGTTGTAAAGCCTGTGCAATGGCAAAAACGCAAGCGCAAAATGGTCGATAAACTTCCCGAATGGGACGATAAGTAAGTAATCCTTCTTCGCTGTTAAATCCGGTGACTATAATCACCCTGCTCTGTAATGGACATCACGCAAGGTGTGCCCTGCCTGCCTGTAGTTTTGGGCTGAAAATCAACAAACAATGACACCGCGTAACATCATCATTTTAGGAGCCGGATCAGCCGGCACCATGATGGCCAATCACCTGAAACATAAACTGGATCTGCACGAATGGAAGATCACCATTATTGACGAAGCAACTACACATTATTATCAGCCGGGATTTTTATTCCTTCCGTTCGGCATTTATGACGAACATGAAATTCAGCGGCCCATCACAAAACATATTCCGCATGGAATTGAATTCATTAATGCATCCATTGACCATATTGAACCGGAAAAAAATTGTGTTGTGCTGACTGGCAATATTGAAATTCCTTATGCCATTCTCATCATTGCTTCCGGATGCACTATTGCGCCGGAAGAAACGGAAGGCATGCAGGGATCGCTTTGGTATAAAGACATTTTTGACTTCTATACATTCGAAGGTGCGCGCAGGCTGCACGATAAACTGCGGAGCTGGGAGGGAGGGAAACTCGTGATCCATATCACAGAAATGCCTATTAAATGTCCGGTTGCACCGCTTGAATTTGCTTTTTTAGCAGATGATTATTTTAAACATAAAGGCATGCGCAAAGAAGTGGAGATCATTTATGTAACGCCATTGAGCGGTGCCTTTACAAAACCATTTGCCAGTAAAAAACTCGGCCACCTGATCGAGGAAAAAAATATCCGACTCGTCACCGATTTCGGGATTGAAAAAGTGGACAATGAAAATAAAAAAATTATCGACTACGGAGGACAGGAAGTTGCATTTGACCTGCTGGTGACCGTTCCGCTCAACAAAGGAGCAGCATTTATCGGCCGGTCAGGCATCGGCGATGAATTGAATTATGTGTCAACCAACAAATTCACTTTACAAACGAATATCAAAGAGAATATTTTCGCTATTGGTGATGCTACCAGTTTACCGGCTTCCAAAGCAGGATCGGTAGCACACTTTGAATCGGAAATTCTCACAGAAAATATTCTGCATTATATCAAAGGCGAAGAACTGAAAGCACATTTCGACGGACATGCAAATTGTTTTGTTGAAACAGGTAATCACAAAGCCCTGCTGATCGATTTTAATTATGATCAGGAACCGGTTGACGGAACATTTCCTATTCCGGGGATCGGACCCATGACATTAATGGAAGAATCCATGCTGAACCATATGGGTAAGCTTGGATTCAAATGGATCTATTGGAATGTATTAATGCATGGAAGAACAATTCCGTTCATTCACCCCGATATGCAAAAAAGCGGAAAACATATTCCCGTAACACAAGAATAAATTATTATCAAACAAATTAAATCAATTGTATGGAAACTATGATCATGAATGAAACACTGAAGCGAAACGCTGAAGGTTATCTCACTGACTTCACTCAATGGAATGAAGCAGTTGCCGAACAAATTGCCCGGGAAGAGGGCATGGAAGAGCTTACTCCCAAACACTGGGCTGTGATTGCGTTCTTACAGGAACAACATAAAAAAAATATTCCGCTTACCATTCGCAAAGTGGGATCAAGCGGCGTAACGGACATCAAGGAATTTTATGCGTTGTTCCCGAACGGACCGCTTAAAAAAGCATCCAAAATTGCCGGTATACCAAAACCTGTAAGTTGTATTTAATTCATCAGTACAAAAAAAATTATTATGGAAGACCTGTTAATAAAAGAAGCTCCTTCAAAACAAGAAGTTGAGCAGAAAAAACCCATCAAAAAGATGTGTTTTATATTATCGAAAGCCGGATTGGACAGCGTGTATGCATGCTTCATAATGGCTAATGGTGCGAGAATGGAAGGAATTGACGCAGAGATATTCTTTACATTCTTCGGACTGGATGCGATTCATAAAAAAAGACTGGAACACCTGCATATTGCAACGGTGGGAAATCCGGGGATGCATATTCCGACAGTTTTAGGCGGATTACCGGGAATGGAAACTTTAGCATCGAATATGATGCGGAAACAAATGGAAGGAATGGACCTGCCGAATGCACATGAATTTCTGGATATATTATCTGCTTCCGGTGTAAAAATGTATGGTTGTAAACTGGCAGCGGATATGTTCAAGATCACAAAAAATGATCTGTATGAAGGTGTGGATGATATTATCACCGTTGGTGAGTTCTACGATCACGCCAAAGGTGACGGAACGCATATTGTATTTGTTTGATGATTTTCATACAATTAGAAAAACGCCGGTAAAAATACCGGCGTTTTTTTTATTTGACCCCGTAAATTTTCAGCATAAGAATTTTAAATGCATCCCATGCCTTGCCTTCTGTAAGTTTTTCTTTGGCAAGCCGATGCAACGTATCCCCGGTGATCTCACCAATTACCTGTTCAGCCATCAACGCAGTTTCCTCGATCGTTGGTAACTGAAGAAAATTACCAAGTTGCCCGAGGTCGTTCCCGGATAATAATTTGCTGTTGCGTATAGGTTCAGGGAGTGCATCAACGCCAATTCCACACGTATCTTTAGGTTGAGGCAAAACAAAAATAGATTCGGGTATAACCCGGCAATAATAATTACCACCCATACGGGCGACAAGATCCATTTTATACGGATCCAATTTCCCATCCGCATCAAGAATGGATTCGTTGATATGCATCAGCACAATTTCAGCTATGATAATATTTCCTGCACCACCGGTTTGTCCGGTATATACAATATCCCGCACCTTACATTCCATCTGCACAATACTTTCCTTTACTCTGAACGGCTTTACTGATTCCGAGGGAATTGGCGTTAATCCCGCTTTAAGAAATTCATTCACGCCTTTCGGAAATGGTGAACTTGCAAGGCTCATCTGCTGCACGATATCATAATTAACAATATTGATCACCACTTCGCGTGTAGCCTCTACATTATCAAGTGTATTTTTCGAGGTATTATCTCTTCCGCTCCGCGCAGGAGAAAATATCACCGTCGGCGGGTTACTGCCCACCGCATTGAAAAAGCTAAAGGGGGCAAGATTAGGATTTCCTTCGGCATCCATAGTACTGGCAAAGGCGATCGGTCTCGGGGAAACTGCTCCCAGCATATACTGGTGCATTTTAGGATGAGAGATTTCTTTTGGATCAATCCGCAGCATAATTATTTGTAATGGAGTATTTGAGCGTTAAAAATATATTGAAAGAAACAGATCGGGTGATTAATTATTTATCGCCGGTAATACTTTACTCCGCACCTCGCCAAAACCGATGCGGACATTATTTTTTTCACACCAAGCCTTCATGATCACCGTATCGTTGTCCAGAATAAATTTACGTTCCGTACCGTTGCTTAACTGCACAGGCTTCGTTCCGCGCCATGAAAGTTCCAGCATACTGCCGTACCCTTTTTCATGCGGTGCAGAAATAGTTCCGCTGCCATATAGATCACCCTCACGAATATTGCAACCATTCACTGTCTGATGTGCGAGCTGCTGTTCTATGTTCCAGTACATATATTTATAATTCGAAGAACAAACGCGATCGGCTTCTGCATTTTCAGGCTGAATATATACTTCCAGCTGAATATCCAGATTTTTATTTCCTTCAAACTGAAGGTACTCCAGCACCGGTGGATCCTGTATTTCTCCTGCAACACGAAATGGCTCCAGTGCGTCCAGTGTTACCACCCACGGCGAAATACTGGAAGCAAAATTCTTTCCGAGAAATGGTCCGAGCGGAACATATTCCCAGCTTTGAATATCGCGCGCACTCCAGTCGTTGAATATCACCATCCCGAAAATATAATCATCGGCCTCCGCCGTAGAAATACTTTGTCCGAGGGGTTTACCATCAAATGTGATAAAGGCCATTTCAAGTTCAAAATCAAGTTGTGCAGTTGCAGAAAAAAACGGTGCATCACCCGGCTTCGCGATCATTTGTCCTTTCGGGCGATGAATGGACTGTCCGGAAACAACGATCGAACTGCATCTTCCATGATACCCTACAGGCAAATGTTTCCAGTTGGGCATTAACGGATTATCCGGACGAAACATGGATCCTACATTTGTTGCATGTACGATACTCGAATAAAAATCGGTATAGTCACCGGCATTTACCGGCAGCAGCATTTCCACTTCACGCATCGGTAAAAGATATTTTCCGAATGCTTCAGCATCATTTTTTAAAGTAGTATTTTCAGTACGAAGGAGTGCAGAAATTGCTTCGCGTATCGCCCGTACTTTTTGTTTTCCGAGTCGTAAAAAATTATTCAGATATTGATTTTCAAGAATGGAATCCGTCAGGTCAAATGCGTCCAGATAACCACCTTTTTGCAGCGCATACAGATCGAGTACATATGCACCGATGGCGACACCCACGCGGGCCGTTTTACCGTCATTAATAAATATTCCGAAAGGGAGATTCTGAATCGGAAAATCACTGTCTTTTTCCACCGGCACCCAGGAAGTGAGTGACGGTTTATTTGCACCAATCGTCATAGCATGGTTTTATACCACAAAAATACAACAACAGGGGCGTTCAGATGCTGATATGTATCATCAGAATTAAAGGTTCGGTTATTAATCGATTACCGTTGCCGTTCGTTTCAGGAATGGACAAACAATTGTGATACTCACAATTTCAGATCATCGTCCACTCCATCCGGCGCCGGTGCAGAATGAAACTGTTTGCGGAATTCTTCCTTTTTGAGCTGCCGCTGGATGATGAGGTCGGCGAGGATGCCGGGTGCATCCTCCGGAAGGTGTTTGCTTAATAATGCCTTTGCCCTTTCTTCATCCACATCAATACGATACAGGATCCATAATAATTTTTCAAAATTCCTGTCTATGAGAAAAGCGATGATATCCGTAAGTTTTTCCTTCAGCTGGTTTATCGAATTCACCTGCAGAAAGGTATCCTGTGTTTCGAGTTCACCGAGTTGTATGATCTCGGTGATCGTGTTTTGCATCCAGCTGTTTTCAGTCATCAATATAAATATACATTTTTTATCCCACCTTCAAAATATCATGCCACGTGTTTGTCGATGCCCGACATGAATAATGCAAAATCATATTTTACGGGATCATCGGGATCGAATTGTTGCAGCATTTCAGTTAATTCAATTGCTGTCCGCCAGTCCGTTTGTTTTCTCGTAATCAGCCCGAGTTTTCTTGCGACCTTGTCAACATGCACGTCCACAGGGCATATCAGCTGATATGGCTTAATCCTTTTCCATACACCGAAATCAACACCATTGGTATCGCTGCGCACCATCCAGCGTAAAAACATATTCAGTCTTTTACATGTGCTGCCTGACGCCGGTGTGGGAACATGTTTGCGTGTACGTGCAGGCGCATGTTCGCTGTTGAAGAATTGATCGTGGAAATGTATGAGCATTTTTTCCACAGTTTTTTCCTTTTCATACCCGTTACATAAAAATGCTTCCTCGAGCGAATGCTGTGCAGAATAA
>CAYTFT010000165.1:0-6304 GCA_964437155.1 uncultured Chitinophagales bacterium
TGCCGTTCTGCTCATCATCCAGGCCGGTTGCAGAAAGGAGAATTTTATAGTGGATGCTGACGCAAAACTGAAATTCAGTGATGACACCGTGCATTTCGATACGGTATTTTCCACCGTTGGCTCTATCACCCTGCCACTTATACTTTTCAATAATTATAATGATCCGATCCTGATTTCTTCGATTCAGCTCGCCGGTGGCGAAGGATCGCAATTCCGGATCAATGTGGATGGCGAATCGGGCACCACTTTCCAGGATATTGAAATTCCTGCAAACGACAGCCTGTATGTTTTTGTGGAGGTCACCGTTGATCCCAATGCAGATGCATTGCCGTATGTTATTGAAGATTCCATTCTGTTCGAAACAAACGGCAACCCGCAAAATGTGAAACTCATCGCATGGGGGCAAAATGCGCATTTTCATTACGGGGAAATTGTATGTGATACCACCTGGACCGACGACCTTCCGCATGTGATCATCGGGTCGGTGCTTGTTGATTCGTTGTGCTCGCTCACTATTACCGAAGGAACCGACATTTACATGCATGGCGGCAGTTATTTTTATGTGCTGGGGACATTGCAGGTAATGGGAACAAAAGACAGTCTTGTTACTTTTCAGGGCGATCGTCTCGAAGATTTTTATAAGGATGTACCCGGACAATGGGAAGGGATCTATTTCCTGCGTGGAAGTTTTGGCAACTCGATGCGCTTCTGCGATATAAAAAATGCAAACGACGGCATTGCGCTCGGTTTCAGCACAAATCCCGATATATCGTGGTTCCTGGATTTTCAGCCGGAATTAAATATTTCGAATACAAGCATCCACGATTGCCAGAATAACGGCATCCTCGCGCTGAACAGCGTTGTGCAGGCAACGAATGTGCTGGTATATAATGTTGGCCTTTCCAATACTGCTTTATTTCTGGGGGGAGATTATGATTTCCGGCATTGCACACTTGCCAGTTACAGTTCAGATTATCTTACCCACCAGACACCGGCTCTCGGAATTTTCGATTATTTCGCGTTTTCCACTGACCTGATTTTACAGAATGACCTTACCCGGGCCGATTTCACCAATTGTATAATTTACGGTTCTATTGCCGAGGGGAATGAGGTGGTGATTGATACAGCAGAAACCATGACCGTCTTTAATTTCAATTTTGACCATTGCGTTATCCGGACCGATATAAATGAGAGCTTGTTGAACGATACGGGCTGCTTCTTTAATCAGGATCCCGTTTTTGCCAATATCGGGGAAAGAAATTATTGTCCCGCTGCCGGTTCTCCCGCCATCAACGCCGGAATTACGATTCCGCTTGATCCCGTCACCGATGATATCAGAGGCGAGCCAAGGCCTTTTGGCGCAACATTGCCCGATATCGGAGCATATGAAACCTCCGAGGAGTAGCATTTCTTTAGAGATGTGCACAATTAATGATTGCGTAGGTTGACCTCCCTGATGTATTTTGCTATATTTGAATACATTTTTTAACCTAAATGCTCATGTATGCTCAAATTTAACATTACACACCAGGAGAGTTATTCACGGGGTGAATTACTTCTTCGCTCTTTTTTCGGATGGTTATACATTTGTATACCACACTTTTTTCTGATCATGTTCTATGCGATCTGGGTCGCTATTGCAATGTTTGTTTCCTGGTGGATTATTCTCTTTACCGGGAAGACACCTGATTTTTATTATAATGCGAGTCTCGGAATGAACAGGTGGGTTACCCGCGTGATGGCGAGAATGTTGAATTTAGCGGATGGATATCCTGCTTTCGGGCCCTCAGGAACCGATGATAAAACGGAAGTATTTTTCGAACATGATCATATTGGCCGCGGCCAGTTATTATTGAGATCGTTTTTCGGATGGCTATATGTGGGCATCCCGCATATTTTCTGTTTGTATTTCAGACTGATCGCTACGTATGTGCTTGTATTCCTTGCATGGTGGGTGGTGCTTTTCACCGGAAATTATCCTGCAGGATGGCATAAATTTAATGTAGGCACACTGCGCTGGCAAATGCGGTTATCCTTATACCTCGCTTTTTTCGGCACAAAATATCCGCCTTTCAGCGGCGCTGCGGAAGAACCGGAGGAAGATGCTAAACCGATTGACCAGGTTTGAACCTCTGTATTATGATTTTTGAAGCCGGCGGAGTTTCTTCACCGGCTTTTTATTTTAATAGGGTCAATTAAAATATTTCATCCCTTAATTTTATCCCTTTGATGAATGAGGTAGCATTAAATAAACTACGGCATTATTGTGCGTATCAGGAACGCTGCCATGAAGAAGTGCGCACAAAATTGCTTTCACTGAAAGTATATGGTGAAGCGCTGGAAGAAATTATCAATAAGCTGATCGAGGATGATTTTTTAAATGAGGAAAGGTTTGCCATTGCTTACGCAGGAGGAAAATTCAGGATGCAGCAATGGGGCAGGGGGAAGATCATCAGTGCATTGAAGGCAAGAAAAATAACGCCCTATTGTATCAATAAAGCCATGCAGGAGATCAGCAATGAAGAATATGATAAAACCCTGCGGAAACTTGTCCGGTCCGGTATAAAAAAATATGCCTCCGGCAATATTTTCGAAACAAAAACAAAAACGGCCCGATGGCTCATTGGCAGAGGGTTTGAAGCGGAACGTGTTTGGGATATCGTAAATGCATCTGTAAATAAATGAGCTGCATTTTCAGGGAGAAATCGATTTTCATTTTCGATGGATTATTTTTTCAGATATCAGGAGCAGTAAGATATAAGGCTCCGCTCATAAAAGCAACCGGCATCAGCCTGTAAAACAAAAACTGAAATACGGCGGGCTGATTTACCCGCAGCGTGATCAGCGATACCAGCATGCATACCGCACAGGAAATACTGCCGATCATTAATTGCATTTCTGAACCCTCCCAATGCAGCAAATGAAATAATACACCTATTACAGCCACTGACATTCCGAGTCCGGAGGCACGCAACAGTTGCTTTTCAAAATTATTCAGGTCTGTATCATCTTCCAGCGGATTTATTTTATGCAATACTGACGATGTGGTGACGAGTCCCATAAGTAAATACAAAGAAGCCAGCGTGAAAAAAGCGAAAAGCAGCAGCATATCGGCGAAGGAAAGATGTAATAGTTTCATCGTCATGCCAATGCCACAAATACCTACAACCGCCATTTCAAGATTTCTGAACCAGGATTTCATGTTGTTATTTTTTAAAGATGAACCATACTGCCATGATCATACAAATGCATCCGGCGACATAATTCCATTTTAATGTTTCAGTTTTAAAAACAAATACCGCCATCAGCGTAAAAACAACCAGTGTAATTACCTCCTGAATGATCTTCAGCTGAAATAAATTATAAGGTCCGCCATATTCAATACTTCCGGTCCTGTTTGCCGGCACCTGAAAACAATATTCAAAAAAGGCAAGCCCCCAGCTTATGAGAATTATAATGAACAGGCCTTTGTCCTGAAACCATCCCAGTTTTTTAAATTGTAAATGGCCATACCAGGCAAGCGTCATAAAAACATTGGAGATGACGAGCAGCGCGATCGTTAATGCAGGTTTCATTTGCTGATTTTTTTGTTGTAAAAACAAAATAACTATCGCCCGCTAAAATAATGCAACTTCTGCTCAGTTGAATCCTTCAATTGCTATAGACCGGATGAAATAAAATTGCAGTAAAATGGAAACTTCCGGGATTAATTCAATCCCCTGAAATCCACCGGCACAACCTTACTGATGCCTTGCTCAGGCATGGTAACACCATAAATGATATCCACCTCAGCCATCGTCCGTTTATTATGTGTCACGATAATAAACTGCGATTTATCTGCGAATTTGCGGATGGTATTATTGAATTTCATGATGTTATTATCATCGAGCGGTGCATCCACCTCATCGAGGATACAAAATGGTGCAGGCTTCAATAAATACAGTGCAAACAACAAGCTCATACCTGTAAGCGTTTTTTCACCACCGCTGAGCTGATCGATCACCTGCGGTTTTTTGCCTTTCGGTTTTGCAATGATTTCGATTTGCGCTTCCAGCGGATCATATTCATCTTTCAGGATCAGATCGCAGTCATCTTCATCATTAAACAGGGAGCGGAATACATTCCGGAAATTATCGCGGATCTGAACAAACGCATCGTCAAATTTCTTGCGTGCTGTTTCGTCGATCTCCTGAATGGTTGCAAGTAAAGAGGTTTTTGCATTTAAAAGATCTTCGCGCTGTGTTCTGATGAAATCGTAACGCGTCTTCATTTCTTCATACGCCTGGATCGCCATCGGATTCACATCACCATAATTTTCAATGCGCTTTTTTGCCGCATCCACTTTTTCTTTCAGCTCTTCCAGTGTTACATCCTGCGGAGGTTCATTTTCGAGAATGCTTTCCATTTCCACCTGGAATTCCACCCAGAGGCGTTCTTTGGTGGCAGCGAGCTGCACCTTCAGGTCGTTGAGCCTGTCTTTTATACTACCCAGAATATGTTCACTGCTGTCTTTTTTCTTCTGGAGCGCTTTGATCTTTTCTTCTGTCTCTGCAACTTCCCCGCGGCTGCCATAATAGGTAGCTTCCTCGCGTGAAAGCATCTGCTCCATCACTACTTTTTCATCGTACATTTTCAGCAGCACTGCACCGATCTCTTCGATCTTTTTATGTGTATCGCCAATCTCTTCAATTACTTCCTCTAATTGCTTTTTACTGTTGGTGACCGTTGCGGTGGCTTCATCGCGGCGTGATCGTTTATAATTCAGATCCTGTTCAACACTCTGAAATTTATTCAGCTGCTGATGATATTTAATGTTTTCCTGATTATACTGATTGGAATGGAAATTTAATTTCTCGGCAACTTCACGGTAGGAGATCTCCATTTCGAGTAGATCTTTCTGCCGTGCTTCTTTCAGCGCCATTTGTTTTTCATGCGCCTCATTGAGTTTGATGCTCTCTGCATCGGTCTCCTCGATCTGGCGATGGAAGGCCGCTTTCTTATCCTCCATCTGCTGCAATAACTGCTCAATGGATTCGATCCTTGCGCGGGTGGAAATTAATTTCTGCACCACCTGATTCAGCTCTTCACGGGAACGTTGAATTTCGCGATCATGCGAAGATTGTTGTAATTCCTGTAATTTCTGTTGTTTTTCCTTTAAGAGATTATTTACCGTTGCTTCCTCTTCCTGAAACTTTTTAATTTCTGTTTCAAGTGTTTCGAGTGTTTTTTCACGGCCGATGCGCTTTCCTTTGAAAAGCCCGACTGATCCGCCGGTAATTGTTTTGCCTGATTTAACGATGCGGCCCGACTGGTGTAATAAATGAATATCACTGTGTTGCGCACCGATGGTTTTTACAGATGCTTCAAAATCTTCGGCGGTTTCAACAATGTAAACATTCCCGAGAAGGTTTTTTGCGAGCGATGCATATTTGTCATTTACCGTAACAACATCCAGTGCGGAAATTACACCCGGAATAGATTTTGTTTCCGGCGCCCCGTTAAATTCAGAAAGCAGGAAAAAATTCGCACGGCCTTTTTCTTTATTCGCCAATTCATTCACCGCTTCAACAGCGTGCGACATGTTTTGAACGATATAATAATTCAGCCACGGATCGAGAAAACTTTCTATGGCAGTTTTGTATGCGTCTTTGCAACTGATCACATCTGAAAGAAGCGGTGCCTCCTTCATACTGGCGACATTTTTCTTCAGATATTTGATCGATTCAGGGAATCCTTCAAAACTTTCAAAAAGATTTTTGGTGAGATTGTATTCATTCTTTTTTGCATCCAGACTTCTTCTTGCATTACCGAGATCGGTTCGCGTTTTTTCAATTTCCTTCTGGATCGCGGCAATTGCATTTTTAAGGTCTGTTTCTTCTTTCAATAACTGATCAACAACCTGTTGTGCAGCTGCTTTACTTTCTTCATGCTGCACAAGTTCATTGCGTAACGGATCGAGTTTATCGGAGTGGCTGCCGCGGTCGCTTTCGATATTGCCTAATTCGCGGTGATAATTTTCCAGGCGCACTTTATTGATGGCGATCCTTTTATCAACATCATACAGTTCACGTTCGGCATGCTTAAATGTGTTCTGGATCTCTTCGAGTTTGCTTCTGGATACATCATGTTCCTGCTTAACGCCTTCGAGATCTTCAAGATATTTCTGCAGCGATTGTTTTATTCCGCTGAGTTTTTCGATCTCTTCCGCAATGCGCGATTCAAGTCCTGCAATATCACCTTCGGTGGATTGAATATAGGTCTCAGCCTCTGAAATGGATTTGATAAGGCTGATCTGTTTCTCATC
>CAYTFT010000166.1:0-6297 GCA_964437155.1 uncultured Chitinophagales bacterium
TGATGAGTAAAAAATAAAACTGAAAAACCCCGACGAGTATGAGGCCGGTTTTTTTATTGATATTGAGAAATGCATCCCCGAGTTTATATACGAAATACGAGAAGATGATATCATAGACCAGATAGATCATATAATCCCACCATTCAATATTTTCGAAATAATGTTTCACCATTGTGTTACAAATTTAACCATTCGGTCCGGATGCATTCTTTGTGCGCCGCAGAAACCGGAGATAAATGATCTGTTTTGCTTCCGGCAGGTTCCTGGTATAATACATTTTCATAAACAGGACGATCGTAAAACTGATCAGCGTTGCCAGTCCGGCGCCCATAATATTCATGGAAGGAATCAGGATGAAGTTGAGGAGGATATTGATGACCGAAGCAAAAACGGTCGCTTTGATGATGGGGAAATCGTTCTTCCTGACATATAAAATATAATGGAATATCAGGGAGAAATTCAACACCATTTTGCCCAGCACCAGCACCAGAAAAGTATTGTATTCTGCCATATATTCCTGTTGCTTCAGCGATTGCAGCAGCGGAATAATCAGGAGCCCGAGCCCGATACCGATTAGCACTGTATACAGCACAACCTGTTTCGCAAATTGTCCGAGTGTTTTCCGGTATTCGAAATTGTTTTTATGAAAGGTCTCGATCAGCCGCGGCGAAAAAATGATAATTACCGCTGTGTGCACGAACGTTTCAACAATATTGCACATGTTGGCATAAAATGTATAAACACCAACATCCTCTTTGGTGTGATAATAATCAATAAAATAGCGGTCGGCGAATTCAATGATCTTATATCCGACGGTCCCGATAAAAAATACCAGGCTCACCCGGATGCCCTGCTTTATCCATTTCCAGTCAACAGGAATATGCTTAACGGGTTTGAATTTAAATTTCGAAAGAAAATACAGGGAAACACCCGCGGCCGTCATGCCGCCGCCGAGCCAGAATAAATACACTACTTTCAGGCTCCGCAGTTCATCGGCACCGTTGCGCCATAAAAACAGGAGGAGATATGCCCATAATCCGGTGCGGAGGAAAAGTATAATATTCGCGATGACCGGTTTGGAAAATACAACAAACGTCCGGTAGGTTTCCTGTGCAAGATGTTCGAATATCAGGATCAGATAAAAATAAATGGCAAATTTCCACTGGATCACATTGAAAACAAATAATAATCCAAGCAGCGGAAACAGAATGAGATAACTGATCAGGTAAAAAAGCAACTGATCGCGCAGCATCGGACTTCTTTCTTCTACAGGAAAATCAAGTATCCGTCTGGTCGAGTAAGTATAAAAATCGAGACCCACTACATAGAGGGAAAGTGCAATGGAAGTAGTGAAGATCCCCCATACACCATATTGTGTTACTGTAAGCTGATTTGCAAGAAAATATACCAGTAAGAACTTGCCTACAAGCGTTGCGCCTCTGATACCGAGATTTATCGTGGTGATCCAGTTGGTCCTTTTTAATGTATCGGTCAATTTCATTGAACGGTGAGGATCAATTCAAGGATGATTTATACGCCGCTACGGCAGCAAGATTCTCTTTCATACGCATACCCGGATCGCGGGCGAAGATACGCTACAAATCGGGAATCAATCTCCGCTATTTCCCGCTTTAATTGGTTGATAACGCAGGCCGGCGAGCCAGATGACAACTGCTGAGGTTACGATGGCAGTAAGACTGAAGGCAAAGGATGCACCTGCGGCATACCAGATGCCTCCGGCCAGGCTGGACGCAATGAAAGTGCTTATACTGGACAGGGATGCGTAGGCACCGATGGCGGTTCCTGTTTCCTGTTGCGGGGTGATATTGCTGATCCATGCCTTTGCAATGCCTTCGGTGCAGGCGGCATAAACTCCATACAAAAAGAAGAGAATAAAGAATGCTGTTGTTGATTCGGTAAAAGCAAATCCCGCATACACGCCAACAAATAAAATCAAACCGGTGATAAATACTTTTTTAATGCCGTAGCGGTCGGCAAAAATGCCGGCGGGAAATGCAGCAAGGGCGTATACAATATTATAAAAGATATAGGCAAAAAGTATCACCGTATCTGCAACTCCGGCAGATTTCATTTTCAGTAATAATAAAACATCCGAACTGTTTACCAGTGCAAATGCTACCAGGCCGATGAGCAATTTTTTATAAGGCTTGCCGGAATTCTTTATATATTGGACAAACGAAAATAAATGCACGCGTTGTTTGGAGGGTGTTCCCGGATTTTCACGAATGGAAAATGTAAATAGTACAGCAATGATCCCCGGAATAAATGCGAATAAAAATAAAAGATTGTATTGTCCCGGGTAATAATGTAAAAAAAGAATGGCCAGCGCAGGGCCGAGCACTGCGCCGAATGTATCCATTGCACGGTGAAATCCGAATATCTTCGCTTTGTTTTCTTTTGTGCTTTGCCGCGACAATAATGCATCTCTCGGCGAGGAACGCAATCCCTTTCCCGTTCTGTCGACGGTGCGTGCAAAAAATATCCATAACGGATACTGGAAAACAGCAAGCATTGGTTTAGAGATGGCGCTGAGTAAATATCCCCACCGCACAAACGGAACGCGTTTATTCCGGATATCAGATAATTGTCCGAAATAACCTTTGCTCAACCCGGCAACCATTTCTGCAAATCCTTCGAGAATGCCGATAAGCAAAACGGAAAACCCGATGGATTTTAAAAAAACCGGCATCACCGGATATAACATTTCACTCGCCATATCAGTAAATAAACTGACAAGACTCAGGATCAGTATCGGGCGTGTTATATAAGAAAACTTTCTTTGCATTGCGGCGAATTGTCAAATATAGGGAATGATGCAGGAGAATTGCAGTGAACCGACAATGCTATTCCAGAGAAATATGCTCATCGCCCGGACGATATTCCATATACGTCACAATGAATTGAAGCATCTCATTCGTGGTTTTCATATTATCGAAGCGGTTACCGCGGTCAATTATTACCTGTGGGGGAAAATGCGGGTTATTCGGATTATCACGTGTATTATCAAATGTTGCTTCCACATGGATGGTGGAGCCTCCGGGAATTTTCAATACTTTTTTATACGTATAAAAATATTGCCAGCGGAATTGCCACTTCGGAATGCTGATCATCGGGATAGTGTCGCGTGCCGGTGTTATTGCAAATGCCTTAAACGATTGACCGAGTAAATGCATATGCGGATTTACCGTAAGTACACTCATGTCTGACTGAACAATATCATCGATTGTGAATGTTTTTATTTCTCCCGCCGGAATTACTAATGCCGGTTTAACGTCAGCAACGCCGAGTGAACCGAGAAGTATCTCATACGTAGGGCGTTCCGGGGCTTTATCGGCGAAGAAAATATTTAAAACAGAATGTGTATCAGTTGTATCGACCGGACTCGGGCCAAAATGAAAATCATTAATAAAAAATGCGCCCTGTTTCGACATTTTAAATCCGCCGATACCGGCCGGATACAATGCCGGTGAAACACCGGGTAAATAATTGCATACCAGCGGTGTCAAAACAGGGTAGGAGCCATCATCATTTTTATTATCCATAATGGTCTGAACATGTTCAGCGCTTTCAGCAAGATCGGTGCGTATCACTTTTTCGCCGGCGAAAACATTTTTCTTTTTTCCGGGTGCATATTGAATAAGATTTGCATTCATATGATGCACGAGCTTTTTATTGCCGGGGATATATTCGATCGTTTGCACATATTTATCTTCAGGAATTGCATAAGGTACTTTCACCAGAAAAAAATGATCGTCATTATTTCCTTCAATGGCTATTTCCGGAAAAGGAATAACCAGATCAGGAACGCCGATCTGTGATCCGTCAGGATAATGCGGCGGTTCCGGAATTTGTGTGGAATCGCCCATCGGACAATCATGCTCCACCCACGATTTGATCATCGCGATCTCGGCATCAGTGAGTATCCGTTCATCCTTAAAATGCACATAGGAGGGATCTGCCGGCCAGGGCGGCATAAAACGCGACTGCGTGACTTTTACAATTGTCTTCGCCTTTCTGCGCACTTCCGCATAGCTGGTAAAGGAAAACGGTCCGGGAGCATTGTTGCGGTGACAGGGTGTACAGTTTTTATATATGATCGGTGCGATATGTTCGGAAAAAGTAACATGTTCCGGGATCTTTGTTTCCTCTGCAGATTGCTCTTTACCGCATCCGGAAAGGAGGAGTAAAATGCATAAGAATGGAAGTGCTTTTCTATAAATAAAGTTTACCCGCATGTTTATAAACTTTGTTCGCTGAAAATTAAATCTGCGTATCTGTATACTATTTCTTTTTCCGTTTGCATATGCTGCTGTATAAAATCCATGCACCTGCGCATGTATTTACTGCATTGTTCTTTCATCCTCCCACTTCAATAAAACATCCCACCGCCTTGGTTTTCTGAACAACGGGTGTTTCATTTTTCAAAACCGCCTGTAAAGCATCAATCAGATAAAATGCTGTGATCACCTCCCGTTTTTGCCCGAGATCCACTGCCCAGTTATCGATCGCCCCCGAATATATTACCTTGCTATCTGTATTCAAAACAAATACTTCCGGCGTTGTTGTTGCCTGCAGAAACCGCGTAAGATCATTGGCAGGATCGAGCAGGATCTTTTGTTGTACACCATACGTCGTAATAAAATGCATGATCTTTTCTGCCCCGAATAAATGACCGGGAAATACAGCATAAAACTGCATATTTTTTTCACTGAATTGCTGCTGAATATCGTTGAGTGTTTTGGTGTAATTCTCACTCAGCGGACATTCAGGTGAAAGGAAAATAATAACAGTGGCAGTATATGCATCCATTCCCTTAATACCATCCGGTGCACCACTGATATTTTGTAACGCAATGCTGCTGAGTTGCTTTTCCGGTGTTCTGCATCCGCCCAAAGCAATTACTGAAATAAAAGCTATGCACTGAATGACTTTATACATTGCTCTTCAGTGTAAGATTACATAATTTATACAGCAGCCGTGCTCCCACAATCGCATCCCATTCATCTTTTCCGGGTGCAACTTCCACGAGGTCAAATCCGATAATTTTCCTGCCCGAAGTAATAATTTCATTCAGCAGATACACCGCCTGTTCAAATTGTAATCCTCCTGGAACAGGCGTTCCGGTATTCGGGCATAATTGCTGGTCGAGCCCGTCGATATCAAAACTGATGTACACATTTTTCGGTAATTCATCCACGATCTGTCTGCATATTTGCGACCAGTGGATGCCATTAAAAAGTGCATTTTTTAATTCATGATCGAAATAGGTTACAACGCGGCGCTCACTGTTATGTATGATCGCTACTTCATCATCGCAAATATCCCTGACACCCACCTGCACCAGTTTTTTTACATTTTCAATTTTCAATGCGTTGAACATGATACTTGCATGTGAATAAGTAAACCCTTCATACGCATCGCGCAGGTCGGCATGCGCATCGATCTGTAAGATCCCGAAGCCACCGTGTTTTTCTCCCAGGGCTTCCATGAGTCCGAGCGGCGTACTGTGATCACCTCCCACCAATCCGGGAATTTTATTGTCTTCCAGAATTTGCTTAGCCTCCGTATATACCTGCTTTTTCAGTTTCGCACATTCGGCATTTATTTTTTCAAGAGTAGCTTCAGTATTTTCTGCTTTTCCTTTTTCGAGTGAAGCAATATATCCCGCAGCGATCTTACGCAGTTC
This sequence comes from uncultured Chitinophagales bacterium, assembly GCA_964437155.1. Taxonomy (GTDB): domain Bacteria; phylum Bacteroidota; class Bacteroidia; order Chitinophagales; family BACL12; genus UBA7236. The sequence goes on from CAYTFT010000166.1 coordinate 5,708, forward strand.
TGTATTTTTTTTGGCGAGTGCGGCGGATTGTTTTTTTGTGAAAATACCATGATGCCATCCGTTAGGGAAATCGGCATCGTACAGATCGATCTGTGTGCTCGATCGTACCATTGATTCCGGTCCTTTGGCAGTACCCGCACGATACGAAACAGTTACTTCCCAAGGTACGGAAAACAATACGACTTCACTTTCTGCATATGTGAACGGTAATCCGAAAAACTGCTTATTCGCCACACCCACGCCGCTGGCATTAAATGCGCTTATTTTATCTTTTTTTGATTGTTGATGATCCATGCGGCAAAGATAAGGCTTCATCGTGAGTCTGGAATCGCAAGGGATCAATTATCTTTTGTTGGTGATTTTTGAAGAGGAGCAGTGAGTAAGTGGTAAGGACAAGATTTTCGTAAATAAAGAAATTATCACCTGCAATTATATTCCTCTTCTCCTTCACTTCTCAACTCCTTATGATATCCTAAGTCAAAAGAGGAATTATCTAAAGCTGGAAATTTATTGGATGAGCAATGCGCAATGAGTCATGAAAAAATCTCCGGCATCCTCAATCACAATTTTCACATCAACATCCGCCGCGG